>CALICZ010000170.1 GCA_938049075.1 uncultured Candidatus Saccharibacteria bacterium | reverse complement strand
AGTAGAATCTCTACTCCTGATCTGGGTACAACCGATGCTGCTGCACCCAGGCATACATCGCAATACCCGCTGCTACGCCGACATTGAGGCTACGCGTACTGCCAAACTGCTCAATTGCAACAATACCCGTAGCCCGCTCAAGCAGCTCGGGACGAATACCAGGCCCCTCTGCCCCAAACAAAAGCACGGCACTACGCGGCAGCGCGACCGAGTGAAGTGGCTGCGAACCGGCAACATTATCGACCGCAATAAGCGACCGACCAGTAATAGTCTGCAAGAAATCTTCAACCGTTTGGTGATAATGCACGTGCAGATACGTGTCCGTCATCATCGCACCACGCTTATTCCACTGCCGCCGGCCAATAATGTGGATATGCCGCACCCCAAAGGCATTAGCGCTGCGGACGATCGACCCCATATTGAAATCGCGCACGACATTATCAATCGCAATATGAAGTGCCGAGCCATGCTCATCAAGATCGGCAACGATCGCTTGGTGAGACAGCCCTTTATAGCGGTCTACCACATTGCGACGGTCGGCTTCAGCTAATGCAGAGGTGGACTCTATAGTATTCATTGGTGATATTATGCTGCTATTCCTATGGTATCAGTATTATTTTCTTCAACGGACTGCTGCGCCATGCCACTGACCTCGCGAATAGTGCGGATATCATCTTCGGTAAGCTCACCATGCGCTGGTTGCCCTGTGCGTGGTGTTACAGCAAGACCATACAGCATGCGACTTGCGGTATCCAGCGTAAGGTCCTCGCTCGATCGCGTGGCAATTGCGGCCAGTGCCCCAACCATCCGTCGGCGCACCTCAGCATGCTGCTCATCTTCAGTTTCGCCCGAGTTGGCAGTGCCGCACCGTTCTCGGATTTCTTCGATTTTTTGTTGTATCCAATCTGCTTTATCGAATTTTTGAGACGATGAATAGGTAGAGGTCATGTCATTACTCCTTGCATAATGTAAAATAGCGGCAGACCCGCCATAGTTTATTTACCTGATTGTACCACAAAACTCTTTACGCAAGGCCGAAATTCGTATACAATACAGCGTGAGAGCCTGCGGTGCGTAATATCTGCGGATGTGGCGGAATTGG
>CALICZ010000169.1 GCA_938049075.1 uncultured Candidatus Saccharibacteria bacterium | reverse complement strand
GAATTTCTCATCTGGGCTAACGTTGAGCTTATCCACCAGTGGGCGCAGCTCTTTGATGGCTGATTGCTTCACGCCATTGAGCGCCTCACCACTGGGCGCAGGCTGCGACGGCTGCTGCTGCGACGACATGACTGGCACAGACGAGCCCATATTGCCCGACATACCCGAGAGCGACGAACGGCCAGCACCTTGCCCCGACATCATTGCCTGCGACCGCTGCGACGCTGCTGTGCCCACCTGCGGGCCGATCCCAGCGAGCACCTTGGCAAGCTCTTGATCGTCGGTAATTGATTGTGATGTAGTGCTGATATTCATGGTTCCCACCTGTCTCCAAATATGCTTATGATTCTCTGCTAATTAATGTATCATGGGAGGGTATACTCTTGCAAGCAGAAGGAGACGATTATGCTTGATGACCAGACCATATTGCGCCAACGCGGTGCTGAAGCAACTCTGCATCACATTGCAACATTATGGAAACAAACGACGCTACCAACAGAGGTAGCAAATCAGCTCTCACACATATCACCTCAGCATGATATTCGTAATGTTGTGATTATAGCAACGGATAGTGATGTGGTGTTGGCTCGCGTTGCTCAGCAGCTCGTGCAGCCTCACATGACTGTGCCTGTGTTGTGCCGCGAGGCAGCGGCAATGCCCGCATTTGTGGACGCGCACAGCTTGGTGATTATTATCGAGGCCAGTATCTCATCCAACCACGTGAAAAACATGATGTCTTATGCAGAGCAGCACGCCGTCCCAACCGTTCTGCTCACTCATGATGATACCGTGGCTGAGTGCACCACAGCATACCCTGCAGCTACCGTCGTGCCGGTTGCGAAGAGAGAAGGGCAGGTAGAACCACTACGCATACTCAGCACACTGAGTGCGCTACTGACGACCTATCAGTTGCTGGATGATGATCTTGTGGAAGCGATAGCAGATGGCGCAGCGAATGCAGCACAGCAGTGGGGTGTTACCGTGCCAACCGCTCGTAACCTCGCTAAGCAGATTGCACGCCAAGCAGCAGGCAAGACGGCGGTTTTTTGCGGCAGTGGGGCGCTCGCGCCAGTCGCCCAGTGGTGGCAGTGGTGCTGGCAGGAGCGGGCGCACAATGTGGCCTTTTCTACCACCTTTATCGAGGCAAAGCACGCTGGTGCTCACGGCTGGCTGAGCCATCCGGTGGATAAACCGTTTGCGCTTTTCGACCTCGCGAGCGAAAATGACGCCGCTACCCAGCAGCGCATGGCGATGCTCGATCGCCGCCTCAGTGGCCGCCGCCCCCACGCGAAGTCTATCTTGCTTGCTGGCGAGACAGAGGGAGAGCAGGTACTGCACGGCATGATTCTAGCAGAATTTGCTAGCTGCTACCTTGGTGTGTTGAATGGCGTAAAGCAGGGGAAGGGCGGTATGTCTTGAAATGTCAAGGTTCATACTCGCAAAACTCTATAATCTGAGTAGAGCAGGGCAGAAATACCATAGCTCACACAAAAACCCGCCACACTTGGGCGGGTTCTGTATCAACATAACTATGTTAATTAGTGGTACTGCCGTAGCGACTCAATCGTGTTCTTGCGCGCGGCACGAATAGCTGGGTAGAGACCGAAGGTGAGGCCAACCGCTAGTGCGAGACCAATCGCCATCACCGCTGTCTGCCACTCCAATGCTGGCGGGAAGGACAGCCAGACGCTAAAGCTCAGCGCCACTATGTAGCCGAGGATGTAGCCCAGGATACCACCAAGCAAGCTAATCGCCAGCGCCTCGATAACAAACTGGGTGATGATATTGCCATCAGTCGCACCGACTGCCTTGCGGATACCCACCTCGCGCGTGCGCTCTACCACACTCACCAGCATGATGTTCATGATGCCGATGCCGCCAACTACCAGCGAGATCGCCGCAATTAGCGTCAGCACCTGAGTCAGCGCGGTAAAGAGCCGATTGGTCGGCTGGCTAATCGCATCGCCCGTCGCCACGGTAAAGTCTTCTTCCCCTTGGTGATTTTGCTTGATCTTGTCTTTAACTTGCTGAGCAATCTGCCCGACCTGCTGCGACGCATCAGCCTGAATGTTGATCTGTTGAATCTGTGTATGGCCATTGTGAATTTTCTTACCTGCCTCAGTGGTGATGATAGCTGCGTTGTCGAAATCGACATTGTTATAATTCAGCGGTTTTTCTACACCGCGCAATATCCCGACGACAATGAATTCCTTGCCACGAATCTTGAAAGTTTGACTAATTGACTGCTCAGTACCAAACAGCTGCACCGATAGCTTTGGACCAAGCACCGCCGGCTTAGCGTCGTGTGTGCCACCCTCAAGGAAATCGCCATCGCGCAGTGCGAGCTGGCTCGTAATAGCAAGATCTGGCGAGGTCGCCACAACAGTCGCATTAGCTTCTCGACCATCGCCCTTGAGCTTGTTCTCAGAAGTCATCATTGGTGCTACAGCACGGATATGTGGCATCTTGCGTACCGCCTCGACATCGGCCTCGGTGATGGTGCTGGTATTGTAATTATATTGCGCGACCGAGCTCGCCAGTGACGAGAAACTCTTATCTTGTACACCAGGGCGCACGACAATGAGGTTATTATTAAGCTCAGACACCTGTTGAGAAATAATGTTATGCAGGCCACCACTCAGCGCCAAGATCGCCACGATGCTACCCACACCAATTGCCACACCCAGCGTCGCCAGCAAATTACGGCCGCGATTGCGCCGGAAGCTACTGCTTGCATTTTCGAAATGGTCGATGATTATCATGCCTGGGGCTCCTTTGTGCTAGATTGGTGAGCAGACGATGGTGCAGCGGGCTGCTGGGCCGGTGTAGCCACAACTGGCTGAGCGGTCGATACAGCAGACGGCGTAGATGATGACTGGGCTGCAGAATGGGCTCCTAGTGCTGCAGGTTGGTTGGTTGGTTGCGGCGCAGCTAGTTGAGGTTGAATTGCTGCAGACTGAGACTGAGTTGGGGTAGCCGAAGTCGTTTGTTGTGCGGCGGGCAAGGCTGGCGGCACCTCTGGTGGGGCAACTGGCATAGGCTCAATAGTTGGGCCATCTTGAGTATGTGGATCTTCGTAGTCGACTACTGTTGGTGCTGTCGTTGCTGGTGCAGGGGCCTTCGCTGGACGACCGCGAGCAATTGCCTTGACTGGTGCAGCTGGCTGAGCGGCCGATGCTGTGCCCTGTGCAATCGTCGGTGTAGTCTTGCCAGCAGGTGCTGCCCGGCGAACTCGTGGCTTGCGGGCCACTGGTGTTGGCGTAGCGGCAGTGGTGCGCATCTGCTCATCACTGGCAATCTGCCCATCAAGCATCTTAATCACGCGGCTAGCATAGCTCGTGAGGTTTGGGTTGTGTGTCACCATAATGATGGTATTACCCCGGCGGTGTAGTTGAGCCAGTTCTTCCATGATGATATGACTCGAGCGGCTATCGAGGTTACCCGTTGGCTCATCCGCCAGGATAATCGACGGGTGATTTACCAGGGCGCGAGCAATCGCCACGCGTTGCACCTGCCCACCACTGAGCTGCCATGGCATGTAATATTCGCGCTCTTGGAGGTGGAAATTCTTCAGCACCGCACTGGCTTGCTCTAGGCGCTTAACGCGGCGCATCCCCCCACGGTAGCTCAGGGGTAGAGCGACGTTCTCAAGCACTGTTAGGCGATTGATCAGGTTAAAACTCTGGAAGACGATGCCAATCTGCCGCGAGCGAATCCGGGCGTGCTGGCGCTTACTCAGCGTTGCGACCGATGTCCCATCAAGAAAATACTCGCCGCTATCGGCGCGGTCGAGCAAGCCCATAATGTTGAGCAATGTCGTCTTGCCGCAACCACTGGGGCCCATAATAACGATAAATTCGCCTTTTTCGACGCGCAGGTCGACGTTGTCCAAGGCGTTTTGGGCAGCATCGCCCAGACCATACTGCTTGGTGAGGCCTCGGAGTTCTATGACTGGTGTAGAAGATCGTACCATAATTATCCTTTAGTATAAACTGTCAAAAAACATTTCTGCAAGCCCAATCTGCACAAAAACATGCAGTATAGCCACGCATCATGCCAAAAGACGAATCAGCAGCGCACTTCTATGGCAGCGTGCCGCCTGGCGCTGATATGGCGGAGAGACAGGGATTCGAACCCTGGGTGACGTTGCCGCCACACACGCGTTCCAGGCGTGCCAATTCAACCACTCTTGCACCTCTCCGTACCTCTGTATTATAGCGGATGTGGGGTGGGGTGGCAATATGTATGGGGTATTCGAGTATATTGCAGCTTATTAAGTGCAAATATTTTGCTTGGAGAGTATTTATTGGTGTTTATATCGTTAATTCGCACCGCTATACTTTATTGTATAGGGAGGCCGAATATTATTACTCTTGCACAACTGAGAGTTAGCCTTGCATTCAAACCATCATACTTTCACCATCGTACAGTATATATAAAATATCTCTCATTTTTGCCAAAAAATATCGTTCAAATATATTTCTATATAAACCTCTGTCTATGCTCGCTATCTATTTTTCTCAACAGAGGCCAAAAAATATTTGACCTGCCGCGCAAACAATGGTAGCATGAAACGCAAGTGCGCATATAATAGCACACATAACCACTAATCCTGTATTGGGGAGGATTGAAGATTATGACAGAAATACTACCACGAACAGACCAATCAAAAGATAAAACACCACAAACAGAAGGCGACTTAGTAAGTAGTGTTCTTGATAGTATTAATTTGCAGCCTACCCAAGGGAATCTCAGTCCTGAGCGCCTTCCTGATTATAATCCCGATCCAAGTGACCCTGATACTGATATACCCTGGGAACTTCAAGAGGAAATAGCAAATCGACATAGTAGCGACAAACCTGAAAACGAAGCAGACACACCAGACTCTACAGAAGAAGACCCTGATAAAAAATGGACTCGACGGAAGTTTGGAGCTATCGGCTTCCTAGCCGCATGTGTCATTGGAGGTGGAGTAATTGCGCGTTTAGATGATTCTGTAAAAGCTAGCCGTGATACTAGCACACCTCAGCTTGATCTTAATACTACTCCAGGCTCACCCGAACAAACATATGAGCCATTGTCATCCCCACAAGAATCCTTGCTTAACTCAGATTATGTCACCAGTTTATCTGCA
>CALICZ010000168.1 GCA_938049075.1 uncultured Candidatus Saccharibacteria bacterium | reverse complement strand
GTTGGCCAGCGCCTTGGCAATCTGGACAAGTTTTCATCTCGAAACCCGGCTCGACGGTCGTACCGTGGCAATGCTCGCATTCGTCGTCAAGCGTTAGTGCAAGAGCGACTTCTTTGCCAAAGATCGCTTCTTCAAATTCGAGCGTCACGCTCGTCTCAACATCACGACCGCGTGACGGGCCTTGGCTTGCACTGCCGCCAGCAGCGCCACCAAAGAACTGGCCAAAGATATCTCCCAGGCCACCATCACCAAAATCAAAGTGGATATTCTGCCCTTGGCCAAAGTCGCCAAAGCCAGCGAATGGGTTACCGCCACCACTACCGCTGGCAGCACCCCCAACGCCCGCATGGCCAAATTGGTCATACCGCTGGCGCTTTTGCTTATCCTTCAGGACCTCATACGCTTCATTAATTTCTTTGAACTTCTCTTCACTCCCACCCGCTTTATCTGGGTGGTACTTCACTGCCAATTTGCGGAATGCCCGCTTTATGTCATCATCGCTGGCGCTTTTGGCAACACCAAGCACCTCATAATAATCTCGCTTCGCCATATCTGTCCTAGTATAGCCAATTGGCACTCTAATTGCAAGAGTGCTAACAGGTCATTCCTTATGTTTCGGCGATGATCGATATATAGTCGTGTTTCGTAACGATGAGATGGTCGAGTAGCTGGATGCCAAGCAGCTTACCCGCCTCGGCCAGACGCTGCGTCGTTTCTCGGTCGGCTTGGCTTGCGATAAGCTGCCCACTAGGGTGATTATGCGCCACAATAATACCTGCTGCTCGATCGGCAATTGCATCTGTAAAGACTTCTCGTGGGTGCACCAAGCTAGCAGTTAGCGTACCAATGGTAATCGTACGTTTGGCGATCAAGCGATGCGCTCCATCAAGTGTTAGACAGACAAAATGCTCCTGCCGTTTGTCGCGAATATCGGCGAGTTGCTCTGCTGCTTTGCTCGGCTCATCAATGATAGGCTGGTCACTTTTGAGCAGGTAGCGCCGTGCAAGCTCAAAATTCGCGAGAATCACTGTCACCTTCGCCGCACCGAGGCCAGTTATCTTGGAGAGCTCCTCATGAGTCAGGTCGCCTCCATGGGTGCGCAAGGCCTTAAGCACGCAGCGCGCAATTTTGCCAACGTCAGCCTGCGCATTACCACTTCCGATAATCGCCATAAGGAGCTCGAGGTCACTCAGGCGAGCCGCTCCATCTCGCGCAAGCTTCTCCCGTGGGCGGTCACTTGGTCGTCTGTCACGCATTCGCATTGGCATCTCTCCCTTCATGCTATACCTTTTATAGTATACCAGAACATTGTGCAAACACCAATTAGGTATTTTGGTTGTGACGCAGATGTAACCCTCTACTCTCACAATATAGGTTCACTGCAGCTTCAGGCTTGATTTTACAATATCTGTTTTATAACCAAACCACTGCCCTGCCATCCAGCGTGTGCACTGTCTGGCCAGTTTTATTATCGATAATGTGCGTTTTGGTGGAGCTGTCAGCGGTACTTTTTTGCTCAATGGCGGTGTACTGATCGTTTGGTGAGACAGTGATATTTGTTGTATACGCCGGTGGTGTTGTCCGATGAATCACTTGTTTGGCTGGGTAAGTGAGTATTGTTTGGCGCTGCAATATGTGCTGTTGATTAACACTCGTTATCTCCATACTATAGCCACTGCGGGTATGTAAGAATGCAGCTAATGATATGACGTCGTTTCCTTGTTGGTGAGTAATGGGCGATTTTTTGCTATTTTCTAAGTTGAGTGCAAAATACCCCTCTCCTACTTTCATCATGATAATATTCTTGCCATCATATGATACGTCGCCAAGCGTTGCTGCCTGGCCAAGCGGCTGCATGGCATGCTTGCCAGTCGGATCGACAAGCAGTACGTCATCACCGCGAGTTCGCACCACAACTGCTGCACCACGCGATACTGAGCGCCAATCATACACTGGTAATGGCTGCGCGTTAAGGCCACGTATAGTGTGGTGGCGCTGCGCTGCAATATCATGCACAATAAGATTAGTGGTTTTTTCTTTGCTTTCCGCCTTTGCGAAGAGATACCCCACCGTTCCATTATCCATCGCTCGCAGGCGAGACACTGTACCCTTACCGGGCAACGGTAATGGCGATACCGTACCAGTCTCTCTATCAACCTGATGCAATTCACTGGTTTTCGCATCATTTATTGTATGGACAACGATACGAGAGCCCACCACTGCATATTCAATAATTTGTGCTGCTTGGTAAAGTGTCTTCTCATGCTTTGTTGCCAGATTCATCTGTACGATAGCATCTGTCTCTTGTGCGGCGTAGAACTCTGTTTTTGTCTCTGTGAGATCGCGGTGTTTGAGATAATAGAGCTGTGCTGGTGGCGTATTAAAGTGATGATTGACTGCCGCGAGCTGCTGTGTATAGGCGCTGGTTACCTGATCAATTGCTACGTGATACTGCGAGTTACTTCGCAAACGATGTCGGAACTGAATCGTCACAGTTGCGTTATTTGTTGTAACAGTAAAGTCTGCGCGCGGCGATATTCGTATTGCGCGATATTCAACCGGCTTGACTGGCTGATTAAACTGCAATTGCACTGTCTGGTAGCCTGTATTCGGGTCGTCTGCCAGCACTGCATGACGCAAGCGCGGGCCTTGTTGATAGCTCAGGACCGTGAGTATACTCAGTGTAATCAATAATCCAATCGCAACAAGCAAAAATCGCCATCGCTGATGCACCCACCGCCAGCTTTTAGTATTCATAGGGCTCCTTTGGCTGGGTGGTTGACGTAACCGAACGCGGCATGATGACAATCGGCTGCTGACGATGTTGCTGTGGATGCGCGGCAAAGTCACCCGTCACCGTTACCCAACTATTGGGCTGGTAGCGCTCACGCCACCCAGGCGCATAGACTGGCACGCCAACCGCCTGTGCATCGACCGCACAACACGTCACGACAAATCGAGATACATAAAAAATCTGCGAATCCGCTATATCTGGCGTAACGAACCCTGTCAAGTTGACTGTCTTGCCACGATAAAACCCACTGTCATGCGTTTGCGTGAGTAACCCTGCCCATTCTTTGATCGTGAGGTGCGAATAATCTCGCTGAGCAAAGATAGATGCTTGCGATAGCTTGTCTGTAGATAGCCGAGTTACCGCCCCTTTGTTGATACCACGCTGCGTGGCAGTTGTTGTCGTTAGTGCTGTCGGTGGGACAAGTAGCGCCATGCCTGCGACCATACACACCATCACACATGCAGCAAGGCGACGCCACCAAATGAAGTGTGTCTGCTGGTGGGCACGTGATTGCGTAATAACACTCGCACTCGCCATCACAAGAGCAACCACTGCCATACCAGTCGTAAAGACAACATACCGCTGATGAATATAGAGCGTCAAACGACCAGTCGCAGCTAACCACAACGTCGCCACGGCAATGATAAAAAGGAGTATTATACCTTGTTGCTGTGCAACTCGGGACAAGAATAGCCTAAAACGCATAATTCACCACCAATCCCAATGCTATCGATGTCAGTCCAACAAGTGCACTTACCTGAAACAGCACACTCGGCCGATATGTCGTGCGCAGCAAGCTCAGCATCTTGATATCGATCATTGGACCAAAGGTCAAGAAACTTACAAGCGCCCCGGTCATAAAGGTCTGGCGAAATGCCAAGGCGAAGAACGCATCAACATTAGAGCAAATTGAAACGATAAACGCCAGTGCCACCATTGCAATCACCGACCATACTGGCTGACTCCCCAGCGACACCAGCACCTCGCGCGACACCAGCACTTGCACAAGACCTGCTAACCCTGCACCAACCACCAAGGCTGGCAGCATCGCCTGCACCTCACGTCGAAATATTGCAAGGCTTGCTACTCGCTTACTCTGCTGCACATGATCTGCCTGGCACGAAGCAACAAACGTATTGGTCAATAACTCCTCCGTCGGACGATGCGCATAGACCCAGCCAACGAGATTAGCAATAGCGAAGCCACCAAACACTCGCGCCCAGAGAATGGTCATATCGCCAGCGAATGCTTGCTGCGTCGTGATGATTGTCACTGGGTTGAGGACTGGTGCAGCAAGCAAAAACACAAGAGACTCACTAGGTGTGAGCCCTTTTGCTAACAGGCCGCGAGCTAAGGGAACATTACCACACTCACAGACTGGCAGCGCAATACCAAGGAGCGACAAACTAGCTCGACGCAATAATGGCTGCTGTGGCAGATAGGTAAGTAAGCGCTCGGCCGGCAGCCACACCTGCACTATAATTGCAATGCAGATCCCCAGCATGACGAATGGTAGTGCCTCGATCATCACGCTCAAACTCAGCGTTATCCAGTCTTGTAATCGATCAGGTAGCGACCACTGCCCTGTTTGTGCCGATATAAGGCGAAGTGCAACTAGCCCAACAAGTACCCCAGCCACTACCGCTCCGCGGTGCCACCGCTTCGCCAACCAACGAATCATTTTCATGCTTCTATTATACCGTGAAGGGTAAGGTTGGTAATACGGCTATACGACTTTTTCTTGCTCTCGCTGCCAGCGGCGACGAACATCGATAATAGACATCTGGGCCAATGCGTCAATAGGGATACCCTGCATATAGGCAATGACGCGCGCTGCGTAATCGGGGTGTGGGTAGGCAGCGGCACGCTTTGGACTACGCCCCGCCTTAAGTCCATCAAGCACACCACGCATCCGCTTCCAAAATGAGTAATAATCGAGTTTGGCTTTGACCTGCCAATGCTGAGCATCCTCTATCACAAAGCCCTCAATTGGTACACCGTCATACAAATAGTCAAGCCCCTGCACCTGCTCATACCACGTCACAAACTCCTCCCACGTCTGGAGCGTCACCGCAAGCCGCTTGGTTTCCATGCCAAACATAGCCGCAAATCGCTCACGCTCAACTTGGTCAACAGCGGCAAATTTTGCCTGGCGATGCACTATATCGAGCAAAACAATCCGATCTTGTACATACTCAATGATGTGTGGATCCTCTGTCGGGAGTATCACCTCGCAGACCAAACATACATTGTGCTCGGCAAGATACTGACGGATCGCATCGACATGCTTACCATAGCGCTGCAAAAATAAGCGACGAAACCATCCGGCAAAATCACTCTCCGTTGTTGTTTTCGACGCAAAAACGAGGTCACCTAGTGTCGCATCATAGCCTACCAAACCAAGATAGCCATTCTCCTTCACCCAGGCACGCACTGGAAAAACAAGTTGATCTTTGAGCGCAGCAAATTCAGTTTCTCGTCGCTCACCAATATTGAAGAATTTATCATAGGCACGAATCACAATCTCATTTGTGAGTGTATTCATAAATAGTCCACGGGCTCGCACTGTTTGCGCTGTCCATTTTTTATCATAAAACACCTTTGGTTTAAAGTGGAATGAGCTAATGTTACCCGGCAGTGACCGCTCGCTAATCAGTTTATTGGTGCGTAGACTATGGATGAGCGGTGCATTTTCTGGATGGAGGAGACCTTCGGCCGATTGGTTGCTTATCTCAACAACCGACCAGCCCTTCTCGGCAAGCTGCGCAACCCGTAGTGTGCCACCAAACTCCACTTTGCCCTCGAGATTAAAGCACCGCTGATTATACTGCGCTGGATAATTCTGAGCGTTGCGATGACCATGCACTTGATAGACACTATCAGGGGTATGGGCGACAAAAGCATCGTCAATAGCACCAACCTGATCATAGCGCCCCACACCACGAATATACTGCTGACTAGCAAGCAGCAGAGGATTCTCTGGTAAATTGCTCACTCCCGCATGACTCACAAATACCCGCTTATCATGCCATGTGTAGTAGAGGCAATCTTGCATGGAGTTCATCAAGCGACTAACGGCACGCTTGTCTATATTGGCACGCTCTAGCTGTGCTCGAGTTCGACCATTAAACTCTCGTGCTCTTATCGGCTGGTGAGTAAGCCACTGCCAAATATAACCATCATGGTTACCCTCAATAAACGTCACATTTGGCCTGTCGACAAAATTATCACACACATACTGCAACACTTCTGCATTCTCTGTGCCACGATCGAGCAGATCACCTGTAAAGATATAATAATCGTGCTCGGTATAGGGATGCTGCTCAAAATATTCACGCAGTGGCGTATAGCATCCTTGGATATCACCAATGTGATGAATATGCTCATACTGGCTCAAATTAATCGGTTGCTGATACGATGCGATAAGCTCTTTTACTGCCGCTGGTTGTATGACAGTGTATTGTTTTGGTATGGCACATGTGGAGAGACGAGCGTGCATTTTCTCGAGAACTACATCATCGACTATCTTATGTGGTGCACGCTGACCGTTGCGCTCTAGACAGACCGCAAGCGGTACATCCGCAAAATCTATAACGTACAGCTTATAGCGATACTTTTGTGCAAGCTGTGCATACTGCTGAAAGTACGAGCTCGTTGTATGTGTTGCATCAACCACAATGAACTCACCACGAGCCATCCGCATATCAAGCAACTCATGAAGTTGTTGCCACACCCGCCGATCATCCTGATATGGCATAACGATGCGTCCTGTATCATTCATCACTGGGCTGCTATACGCTAGGCGCAGAGTATCAGGAGATAGTGTATATGGGCCAAGTCCAGCAGATTGCAAAAAGGTGCTTTTACCAGATCCAGGAATTCCACGTGTAATAAAAAGATGTCGCATATTTTCTCCTTTCTGTAGCGTTGTTTCAAGATTTCGCTTAACTATATCTAACTCAAGTAATTTACTCTTGTTTTTATATTATATCATCATCTGTTAGAAAAGGCTTCTACCTCATTAGGGGTATGTAGCATTTTTATCTTATTTTATGAATGATATTTATTAATAGTTCATTGCAAAATACCCCATTGGGGTATTTCGCAATGAACATGAAGTGTACATATTCTATTTTATAATGTCTTTCGTATCAGACTCCGCTTATCCCATTTTGTTCTTACCTCGGTTCGCGCTACAATATAGCTATGTTCTATAAGGTGGAAGAGACAGATGCTCAGGTTTATTCAGGTGTTGAAAGTAATACAACACCTATAAAACTTTGCGGCTTTTTTTATACATGGCTCTGCCTTATTATTACTAGTCTACTAATCTGCTCACTTTGGTATGGCCAACAATCACAAAAATCATCACACATCACACATATACCACCATCAACAACGCACACTTACACACTATCTTCTCATAGTGCTATTCGCTCACGCATCATCAAGCATCAATCGGTATCACACCAAACAATCGTCACCTATCCACAAACAGGTATTGCCAACATAGACAAAACAGTTGCCACAATCATCGACAATACTATTCCATCTCAACAAACAGCTTCAGCTACTATAGCAGCTCGAAGCAACACCATTACCTATCGCATTATTCACCAAGATGACACGACGATTTCTCTCGCTGTGTTTATCCGTACTACTATACCTCACGCTCTACCAACCAACACGGTTCACTACTGGACATTCGATAAAATGAGCGGCCAGCCAATTACATCGTCTGCCCTCGTTGATACATCAATCGCAGGGACAAATGAGCTTGTTATTGCTCTACGTAAACAGGTGCAGCAGCGCTACCCGCATGCAGAGCCAGTAAATGTAGCGGGAGTCATCACTCCAGAATCTATCACGAACTTTTTAGTACACGACCGAAAAACAATTGGCTTTCTCTTCGATAAACGCTCGCTTGGTATTGGTGTAGATGGAATCATTAGCCTGAAATTGCCAATCAAGCAACTCAGCCACTTTGTCCAAAACCCAACCACCAAGAAGCTTTTTGATATTCCACCGTCAGCATTATCATCAACAACCGACTGCGTGCGTTATCGCTGTATTGCACTCACCTTCGACGATGGGCCTGGGTTATACACGCAAACACTGCTCGAGCACCTTGATCGCTATCATGCTAAGGCAACCTTCTTTGTGGTGGGGCGAAATGTTGCACCGTATAGTGCCGCGCTCCAGCAAGCAGTTCAACGCAAACACCAAGTAGGTAACCACACGTGGAATCATCCACTCCTTCCTAAGCGCGACGAAGCTGTCATCCGCCAAGAGATTGAGAGTACAAACAGTGCCGTTGCTGCAGCTACTGGCGTGACACCAACAATAGTCCGTCCACCATATGGTGGCATGAATGACAAGGTGCGTGCGCAGCTCCAGCAGCTTACTATGCCAGCCATTATGTGGTCAATAGATACACGCGATTGGGCCGACCACGATGCAGCAATTGTCTGTAGCCGTGCCGTTGCCAATGCCGCACCTGGTGCGATTATCCTCATGCACGACATCCACAAAACCAGCGTCGATGCTGTGCCGTGTATCCTCGATGCATTGCAAAAGCAAGGGTACAGATTTGTCACGGTCAAGAACCTATTTGGCCATCCCCTCAGCGCTGGCGAGTCATACTCTCAATATAAGCAGTAGATCTTTTATAAACTGCTCATGCTACCATTCCGCTGTGTAATCCTCTACACTAATGCTATGCAACAACCATTTCTTCCTAACAACACCTCTCTCTCTTCAAGTCCACTCAATCTAGAGCAGCGGCTTGACGTCCTGCAGCTTCCTGAGGCGAAGCTGCTGATCGGCGAAGATATCAAAGCCTCACCAGAGTCACAAGGAGCAGACGAAGCAGCCAATCAGCGCGCAGAATATCAACGAACTGTCTGCTCGCTCAATGTTATGGACTATCTATATTACGGCGGCGATGAAAATTATCACAAACTGACCGCCGCCCAGAGCGATGCCAATCGCCTCACGCGTGAAGAATTTGAAGAATTTCATCAGTGGGTTGCGAGCAACTTGCCTGGCGAGCATAGCGCCAATGTAATGCGCTATATTATGCTTATTCATGATCTAGGCAAGAACCAAATGCTCGCGAGTGCCGTCATGGGAGAGGGTGCCGCTGATTCGGTCGATCATGACGAAGTGTTGC
>CALICZ010000167.1 GCA_938049075.1 uncultured Candidatus Saccharibacteria bacterium | reverse complement strand
CTACTTGGCCAGCCAGCACCTGCAGCAGTGTGACGCCGCGTGGGGTGGTATATTGCGCCAGCCAACAGCGGGGACGCTCGGTCATTACGGCGGTAGAGCTTACTACCGCCAAGGTTCTCTATACTACCCCTGTAGCTACCCAGCCTACTACGCTTACATATTACGGTACAGATAGCCAACAGCAAGACATTATTGGCGAGAGCGCTACTGCCACCTTCTACGCCGCCGTAGGGAATCTGCGCCCCATCACCAGTGGCGATTTTCAGAACCCCAACGCTACCTGCACTATAGCGGGCGGCAACAAACTCCTCTGTCGCCGCAATACTGAGAAAGACCACGGCGCTAAGCCATCCCAGAAGTCGCCCAGTAAGCGTGCTACCTCACGTACCACCACCGGTGTCGTCATTACGAATGAGCGCCAGGTGAGCACCGAGACTCAATCGACCACCGTTATCACCGTGTACGATATCACGAGCGGCACACGCGAAGTGCAGCGCACAGCAAGCTCCAGCAACGTCACCTTGGCAAGCGATGGCTGGCTGGAGGGCACTGCGGGCAGCAATACCGTCCAATCAAGCGGGCAAGAGACCCTCGAGAGCTATGGTATTGACGGCACGCCGCGCGGCCGCAGCACTGTCAATAGCGCGTACAAGCTCAGCCCAGCCGCCAGCTCCTTCACTAACCCTGCTGGCACTACTGCGCCAACGTACCCCCGAGAGGCTCTCACCACAGATATGCCGCGCGTTGTTGTGGATGGGCAGGGCAGGGAGTTCCTGCGCATTGCCAGCCAAAACACGCAAGACTTCGCCCTCAGCCAGGCCACCTACAGCCGCACCAGCGGTGGCACGCTCACCCTGGCTGACGGCGGTAATATCGTCTCCGCCAGCCTGGATGGCTCACTCCTCCTCACCAGTAATCTCCACTCCGCCGGCATTCAAGCCAGCGGCAGCAAAGGCCTCAAGATCGTCAAAGTTGCCGATGGCAGCACCATCCTCACCATCAAAGCCACCGACATGCGCAGCCTCACTATTCGTAGCAATCTCATCGCTAGCACTGGCAAGGACGGCGCACTTGTGGTGTATGTGCCGGGAAATACAAAATAGCCCACGTACCATGGGCTATTTCTCTAAGAGGATGCTTAGGCACTACGGCTTGACGCGGAGCGCCACCTTTCCAGTTGTTTTACCTTGCTCGAGAGCTTCAAGCAGGTGAGCTGCCTCTGTTATATCGGCAACCTCTGTCAGATCGACGCGAACCTTACCATCGGCAACAGCGTTAAGCGACCACGTAAGCGATTTTGTCCCCTCCGCTGGATGGACCGCCAGCCAGGCACCAACATTGAAGCCGGCTGTTGTTTTGTTCTGCAGCCAATGTTGTGTCGAGTTTATCGCCACATCGGGAGCCTGCGACGCATTACCAACCCGAATCAGCCGTCCACCACTGCGCAACACACGAAAGGCATCTTCTGTTGCTTTGCCGCCAACTGGGTCGATCACAATGTCGTAAGTATCACCTGGAATAGACGACAGATCCGAGCGCAGATAGCTATTGTCATAGCCTAGCTCAGCGGCACTCGCCTGCTTGGCTTCCGTCCCAACAACGGCGTCGATACGCCCTGCACCAAGCACCCGAGCGACCTGTCCAAACTGCGAGCCAAGCCCACCGACTCCTGCATGAATCAATACGCGCTCACCCGGCGCAAATCGTGCAACAGTTGTCAATGCGAGATGTGCAGTTACGGTGTTGATTGGCACAACCGCTGCGAGATCGGGACGAAGACCATTAGGAATCGGTGCTACTAACTCAGCTGGCGTACACACGACCTCGGCGAAGCCACCTGTGTTCGGGAGAATAGCAGCGACAGCTTGGCCAATCTCACATCCAGTCACACCTTCGCCAAGTTCACGGATCGTACCCGACACCTCTAGACCAGGAATACGTCCCAGCCGAGACGGCATAAACCCTGTCGTCCAAAGAGCATCAATTAAACCAACACCCGCGTATTGGACGTCAATACTCACTTCTCCTTGTCCCGGCACTGGAGCTGGTGCTTCGCTGTAGTCCAACCCGTCAAAGCGGTCATGACGATTGATGATAAGTGCTCTCATACGTTTACTCCTTTCAGATTATTTGATGACCGTCTAATTAGACTAACATCAAAGTATTTTTTGTGCAAGGTGATCTTTGTCTATTTTGGCATGTATTATACGCGCACAGTGCTATAACACGCAAAATATCCCAGCAAATTTCGTAAGAACAAAAAGGGAGAATAATAAATAACCCGCCAATCGCGAGCGGGTTATTTATAAAAGTAGTAGAGCAGGCTTCTACCGGCTGGCTGCGTGGTTAAGCACATAGGCACTGAGGCAGGCCAGGCCAATGCTGAGCATGACGATGGCGGTGTGCGGGTCGATGCTATGCGAGATACTCAGCACCACTACGATGACACTGAGCACCAGGCAGGCTGCGATGAGTAGGATGTCGAGCATCTGCTTGGGCGTCTTTTTGCGGGTGGTCGATACTGTGACCTTTGTTTTTGTGGTAGTTGTTGATGGCGCGGCTGCTTTGGCCGCTGCTTTGGTTGATTTTTTTGCCATATGGCCTCCTTTGTTTTCTGGCACTATTGTAGCACATTGTAGAGAAAAATGGGCGCATAAATTACTCAAGGTCATAAGAAGTGGCGGGCAGCGAGCACGGCTCTCGGCCAGCACTCCATTGCCATCGCCTAGGCAATCCGCTATAATACACACAAAGCATAAGGGGGATAACCAATGGGGGTGCAACAAATCAGCCGGTTTTGGCACCGGCGCTTGTGCGAGGCAAGTATGCTCTATGCCGTCATCATCGTGGCGCTGTGGGCATGGCGGCACTTTGGCGGGGTGGATCAATACAACCTCGTACTTGGCATGCCACTCATTGCCGTTATCTTGGCCGGTATAACAGGGGTTGTAGCAGCGGTGCTTCACATCTGGCCACCGCAGCAACGGCTTGGGCAGGCGAGTCTGGTAGTGTATCTCTGCGCCGTTGCCACAACGGGCGCGCTCATTATTGGCACTGGTGGGCTGAGCTCACCCTTCATTGCAGCCTGGCTTTTGGTAGCAGTCTTTGCAATGTTCTTTGGCTGGGTAGGGCTAGCGCTCGTCTTGCTACTAGTCAATGCCTATCTCAGTTGGGGGGTGCTGGCGGGGCATATTACAAGCACGATGATCCCCAGCGCTATGCTGACGGGCGAGCTACCCATCTTGGTAGGGTGCTTGCTCTGGGGGCCGGATGATCGCGCTGCCGAGGCCCGCACCACCTCATACCGCGAGCTTGCCGCCACACTCAGCCGGGTAGCAGGCAAGTCGGACATCGTGCTCAATGCAATTGGCGATGGCGTGATGGCGCTGGACGCAGATGGGATGATTGAACTTATCAATCCAGCAGCCCAACGTCTTGTGGGCTGGGGTGACGAAGATGCTCTGGGCCTCAGCTACCAATCCGTCCTCAAGCTTATCGACGCCAAAAATGACCCCATTACCAATGATACTGACCCCATCGCCGCCGTCCTAGCGGACAACCAGCCCCTCACCACCGACCGCCTGCGTCTTGTGACGAGCTCTGGCAAGACACCGATCATCTCACTCGTCATTTCGCCCGTCAGC
>CALICZ010000166.1 GCA_938049075.1 uncultured Candidatus Saccharibacteria bacterium | reverse complement strand
TTTTATCTGATCCTTACAGCGGGAGTATGAGACTGTCTGATTGCAGTAAGTCCGTGTCGTCTGTCATTTGTTGCGAATAGTACATAGAATGAAACAGAACGTAAGAACAAAACGAGAATCTCTGCAAGACATGCGCATATTGATTGACAGGATCGCCGTATATTGGTAT
Organism: uncultured Candidatus Saccharibacteria bacterium; assembly: GCA_938049075.1. Taxonomy (GTDB): domain Bacteria; phylum Patescibacteriota; class Saccharimonadia; order Saccharimonadales; family Saccharimonadaceae; genus Saccharimonas. The sequence goes on along the minus strand of CALICZ010000166.1, from coordinate 1,831 downwards.
ATATAGTAACAGCTCGAAACTGAGTGAACCCTGGTAGCTACCCGATGTAGCTATCTCGAGACGCTCAGCACGAGAGCGTCCTTGAAAAAAGGGTTCACCGATGTCTTTGCCGAAACTTCGGCAGAGAGGAGGTGAATACCTCATGTCCTGTAAGGTCTGTGCCGGTAACGGTTATACCGGCACAAAGATCTGCCCCTCCTGCAGGGGCAGTAAAAAGGAAAAAGGGCCTTCTTTTTCCTTCAAATCCGCCTGTGCCACGTGTAATGGTACAGGTTATGTCTGTGCCTGCGGCCGACCAAACGGTCGGTAGCAGACACAGAACACGACGGTCAGTTCCACGTGCGGAACCGAGAGAGTAGGTATTAAGCATAGCAGAATAAGGCTATACACCTATCCGTCACTGGAGATATGGGGGGTCAGGCCTCGCCACGTGTGCCTTGCACACATCGGCAGGTTCGATTCCTGCTATCTCCGCTACTGGCGAATGCTCCGCTTTTTTCGCGTAGAGCACTGCCATAGCAACCGCCGCAGGTTACCCTTTATCGGACATCAAGGGGGTAGGCGGTATCGTTGCCACTTGGAGGCGACGATCGAGAAGTCTCATGCTGCGCGTTTATTACCGCGCACCGTGCACCTGCCACGGAGACTTCTTTAAAACACGTGAGACTCGCGAGATTCACTCGCGCCTTGGCTACCCGCCAGGACGAGCAGAACCGCTTGTAGTCTCTCCCGAGCTCCTGCATCCGCATCATGCGTCGAGGCAGGAGCTTCTTCCTTTTTTAGGGATATATTGAACTTATGTAAGGCTAACCAAGAAGTTACGATACAGACCATCAGAGCATGCTCTGGCTCGTTGAGCTATTGGGTATCGACAGACCCTAACACGCGAGCAGGAGATGTCAAAGACTGGTACATAACCGTGGTGTAGCTGTAAAATTCAGAGGCGCTCACTACTTGACAATTCCAGCTAGGTAGATTACAATTATCTCTACCCTTACAAGGAACTCGCCGGATCTGCTCCGGCTTGAGTTTTTGTAAGGAATGGTTGGTCAATGGTGACCAACCTGGGATGCCCCGTTTGGTATAGGGGTACGAGAGGTTTGCTTGTCAATGGCGACAGGCATGTGAGGGCTCTCGTCGCAGGTTCGACTCCTGCCATCCCAGCTGTGAGTAAGTATACCCTCCAAGGAAATGCCTTGGAGGAGTCGACCCCAGAAAGGGGGTGGTCTATAAGGCCGTATTTTGCTCACATCGCCCCGCACCCACCGTGGTACCCATCTACGCATAAAGCGTGGGTGCGGGGCCTCTCCCCTGATCAATTGTGTTATAATAGCTTGATATGACGTCGTTTTGGAATGATTTGCCGCAGCCGTTTTTTGTTTTGGCGCCGATGGAGGCGGTGACGGATGTGGTGTTTCGCCACGTGGTGGAGCGGGCTGGTGCGCCCGATGTGTTTTACTGAGTTTGCTAATGCGACGGGCTGGGTACACGCTGGTGACAGGGCAATTGCTGGGCGGCTCGTCAAGACAGATGATGAGCATCCCTTGGTGGCGCAGATCTGGGGTGGCGAGCCAGGCGATATGGAGCAGTTTACCCAGCACTGTGCACGCCTGGGTTTTGCAGGGATCGATATTAACATGGGTTGCCCTGCTAAGAGTGCTATCAAGAGTGGGGGAGCGGCGCTGATTCGCAATCCAGACGTTGCAGTAGCCGCTATTGCCGCGGCCAAGACAGCTGGCTTGCCAGTCAGCGTCAAGACTCGCCTTGGCTACAGCACTGTGGATGAGTGGCGAGCGTGGCTCACGACGCTACTCCAGCAAGATATCGTCAA
>CALICZ010000165.1 GCA_938049075.1 uncultured Candidatus Saccharibacteria bacterium | reverse complement strand
TCCCTTGCCACACCTCTGGGCGTGTATATTGCGGAAACTCCAGCGTCTGACCATCGCTAAAGCTCTCGATCGCTGCGCTCATCTCGCCGCCAAGGACACCAGGGATCAGTCGCACAATTGAGTCGATAATTGTCATCGCGGGCAGCTCACCACCAGTCAGGACATAGTCACCCACTCGGAGCGCTTGGTCAACCACCTGCATAATTCGCTCGTCGTAGCCTTCGTAACGCCCACAGATGAAGATGTAACCATGGTCGGTTTGGCTATACTGCTGCGCAAGCGCCTGATTCCACCGTTGGCCCCGCGGCGTCATGATGAGCACTTTGGCAGTCGGGTCGCGCTCTTTGGCGTGCCGCACTGCCCGCCAGAGTGGCTCAACACGCAATAGCATACCATCGCCACCGCCATACGGTGTGTCGTCGACCGTTCGGCGAGGACCGAGCCCAAATTGGCGCAGATCAATTGTCGTTAGCTCCGCTAAGCCTCGCTGCTGCGCCTTCCACAGCATCGAAGCCTCAAACACGCCGGAAAACATCTCCGGAAACAGGCTAATCACTTGGAATTTTTTCATCTCTCCTAGTGTAGCAAATTACCGCAGCACCGTCTAACAGATACTGCGAGAGATTCAGGTCTTTACGCTTATGTTTTTTATTTGTTATACTGGTTATGCTATGGATTTTGGATCAGAGACAGATAACACTACCGCGCAGCGTCTCGAACTATCGAGCCGGCGTACGACTATCACGCCGCTCAACGAGAATATTACATTCGAGCAGTTCGACGGTGAGGCAGCGGTGTCTCGACACCTTGTGGAACCAGCGATTGCCAATATCTCGATTGATACCGAAGCCACCCGCCACGATCCGCGCCATACTCACGGCTACAATCCACCAAGGTACCAACCCCATTATGGTTTGCTGATTGTAATCATTGGCGTCTTACTCTTACTTATTGCTGGTATTGCTGGCTTGACGAATATTTTGAGCCGGCTGCGGTAGTATATGAGAACCTTTTTGACGTCACTCGCTCACTCACCACTTCATCCGGATAGCATATAAAACTCGTTGTTATATAAGCTCATACAGCTACCACTTTAGCCTCTGCTACACTATACGTTCACCCAACAAAAAAACTGCCTCCACAGCAGTTTTCTTGTACAAATAAGGCTCTCAAACCTTGTTGGTTTGCTCGCAAAGAGCGTTTATTTTTCTCGCAGTTCGTTTCTGAACTGATCGTATTATATATCAAGGTCGTCGAGTTCTGCAAGCTCTTGGCGAGACTTTTTTGCAAAATCCGATTCGCTCTCATCATCGTTATCCACTGTATCAGTGGTTAAGTTATCCACAGACTGGGATGCTGCGGTATGTGGCTCATCATTATTCACCACCTTAAGGTTGTAGCGAGCACTGTTCTTCGTGCCAAGCGCGCGCAGCAAGGTACGTAAACTTTGTGCCGTACTGCCCCGTCGGCCAATCACACGGCCGAGATCCTCCGGGTTGACGGTGAGTGTCAATAAGACGCCCTTCTCGTCGATCACCCGATCGACCACCACGTCGTCTGGATGTTCCACCAGCGACTTTACGACATATTCGACAAACTGTTGATCAATTGTCGCCATAGCTTTCTTCTTTCCCTCCTTATGCTGTCATTCAGATTTATTGTGATTGTGCTTTCATTGTAGCATACCGGCTGGATTCTACCAAAATAAGACACATGGCTAGGTGCTGCGTCGTCTGATCCTTCTACTGGCCTTGTCCTGGAGCACGACAAAGTATTACTGATAATCACAAAACTGCTCCACGATACGCGGAGCAGTTGCTATGCTTATGCGAGAGAGTCGCTTTAAGCCTCTGTCTCTTCCTTCGGCTGGTGCTTACGCAGCTTCTCTGGGTTGCGGATTGCCTTGTGCTTGTCGCCAGCAGGCTGCTTAACCCACTTTGGCAGCGATACACCAGCAGCAGCCAATAGCTTGACCACACGTGGTGTCGGCTGGGCACCATTATCAAGATACTTTTGGGCAAGCTCGGTATTGATATGAGCCTCTTTGGTGTGCGGATTGTAGTTGCCAACATAGGCCACTACACGGCCGCTTGATGGGTGGCGCTGAGCCTCTTGTACGGCGAGCCGGTACACTGGGTAGGCTTTGCGGCCAAGACGTTGCAAACGAATTGCGAGCATAAATAAAACTTCCTTTTCTTGACTTATATTTGCGTTAGTTCGTTCTGTACAAGTCTACACTGTTTGGCTGGCGATGTCAATTTGTTACTTATCTGCAGGTCAAAACTTGTCTGAGCTCTTAGCTGACTCTTCTGTCTCCCCTGTTTGAGTCTCTTGCTGCTGGTAGGCTGCCAGAGCAGCGCGAGCGGCCTTTTGCTGGGCGGTCTGCTTGCTAGGGCCAGTGCCGCGGCCCATCAGCCGATCATTGACAAAGACACCAAGCGTGAAGGTTTTGTCGTGGTCAGGGCCATCCTCTGCCAAGACACGGTACACCGGCGTAGCACTGTCGATCCGTTGGCTCACCTCTTGTAAATGGCTCTTAGGGTCACGCCACGAGCCATCGGCTAGGATGGCATCAAGTTTGCTAATGGTATGCTTGGCAATAAACTCAGCTGCCGCCCCGTAGCCTCGCTCCAAATAGATTGAGCCAATCACGGCTTCATACGCATTAGCCAGAATCTGCCGGTGCGCTCGCTTACTCCCATGCTTCTCACCTCGGCTCATCCGGATGAGTGAACCATAGCCAAGCGCTTCGCCTGAGTCGGCATTGCTTTCTGTATTGACTAGCGCTGCGCGCCAGCTCGTCAGGATGCCCTCTGGCTCGGCATAGTGTTGGTAGAGATAGTCAGTTACTGCAAGCTCTAGCACGGCATCGCCCAAGAACTCGAGGCGCTCGTTGTGCTCAGTAACGGATTTTTTGTGCTCATTGACATAGCTGCGGTGGGTGAGTGCAGTGACTAAGAGCTGAATATCGCGATATTCAAACCCGAGTGCTTGCTGTGCCCACGCTTGATACGGGCCAGTTGGCATGCCAGACATAGTAACTCCTTTCGTTTCTGTCGTTATAGACGCTCCTCTCGGATGCGTTTCTTGGCTTTGAGCATAAGCTTGGCAATATCTTCGTACTCGATGAGGTCAAGCGCCTTGCTAAAGGGAAACCACTTGATGCCATTCATCCATTCTTCTTTTTGAATCTCATTGCCGCTGGTGCGGACGCGAGCAAGGTAGATCTGTGTCGTCATCAGGACAAGCTTTTCCATTCGGCGGTAGCGAAAGTGAATCTTTCCCAGCCAGCCCAGCATATCAAGGTCGTGCAACCCAGCTTCTTCGCCGATCTCACGGCGAGCTGTCTGCACTGCAGTCTCCCCTTTCTCAATATGCCCTTTGGGGATCGTCCAGCGATCCTTAGCATCCTGAATTAGGAGGATTTCGAGTTTGTTGTCGCTATTATAGCGGAATACAATGCCGCCAGCCGTCGGTTCACGAACAATTTCCTGAATAGACGGCTTGCGACGGCCAAAATATTTTTTAAACCGATTGAAGTGTCGGTCAAAGTGTGACGGTGTTGGCATCGTCTGGTGTCTCCCCAGGCAAGTTGCGATAGGCGGTGCCGAGTACACCGTTGATAAACTTGCTTGAATTATCCGAACCAAACGCTTTAGCAAGCTCCACTGCTTCGTTAATTGCCACCTTGGGCGGAACAGTTGCGCGGCAGTGCAGCAACTCGTAGAGGCCAAGTCGCAAGATATTGCGGTCGACACGAGCAATCTGATCAAGCGGCCACTCTGGCGCAATTGGTTGCAAGTGAGCGTCAAGCGCGGCCTGCGTCTCGATCACCCCAGCAACGAGCGTATCGACAAAGGCTCGATCGCCAATGATCGACTCATAACGCTCAAGATTGCGCGCCAGAATCTCTTGTGGCACGGCCTGCGGATCATTCGCCTGCTGGCGGAATTCATATTCGTACAATGTTTGGAGTGCAACTATACGCCCAAGATGACGGTTCGAAGCCATTTGGTTGGTTCTTTCTTTTGTTAAAATTCTTTGCTATCGACGAAAAGCTAGCGAGCTGCTTTGGCAGCGCCAGTCTCGCGCTTGGTCGTCTTGACCTTGACTGGTGAGGTTTTATTGACCATGCGAGCAAGCTTGAGGCGCAGATGGCTGCGGCGCAGGCCGGTTTTGCGTGGGCTACTCTGTTTTTTTGGTTGAGCCATAGTAAAAATCTCCTTCTCTTTAGGCTGACGTAAAACTTGTAGCTATTATACGCTAAAAGCGCAAAATTCTCTAGTGTTTGCGCCGTTTTGTATAGAAAAATATATTTATGGCCAATTGCCAAGCGAGCTATTACGCCTTGTTACCCCATCAAGAACACACTCGCTAAGACGTCTAGGTTATGGCTTTGATATGACAGATATATGTCATATATTGTATGATATGGTACATACTATTAGTCTCAGTAAGGAGCACCTATGGCGACGAAAATAGCAGGAAATATAACTAGGTATATCAAATTGGTCGGAAGAAGCGATGAAGATGTAAAGACGGAAGTGCAACATATCATCGACAAGTTGGGTTGTACTCCTGTAATTCGGGAGATCGATAAAGAATTTACTGGCTACGACTCGAGCGAATCATTCTGGTTACTGCACGATGCTGGGATAGAATTTCGCTGGAACGACAATACGCTCGACGCAGTTACCCTATATCCCCAAAAGGGAAGGTCGTCTGTCTCAGAATACAAGCCGTACGCCAATCCACTGTTTGCGGACTTCTCCAATACGGCAACGCGAGATGACATAATTCGGCATCTTGGAACCCCCGCTAATGAAGCAGATCAAAACGCAACGTGGGTGCGCTCAGCTTGGGTTCGCTATAATCACGAGAGTGGCAACTGGATACACTTGCAGTTTGACGATGACCTTCATCTGAAGATCGTAACTCTATGTGTTCCTATTCATTAGATCAATCATCTTCTCGCCATCCAGCCTATTAAAGCAATTACGTTGCCTATTTCGTAGGTTTATCAACATCCACTGAACACGCTGAGACCGTGGTCACACAACCTAAAACAGGGTGCTCCATGAGACGCCCTGTTTTTACGGCGAGATTAGTAAAGGTGGCTATTTCTAGACAACGATACTGACGAGCTTACGCTTGACGTAGATAACCTTCTTGGGCGGCCC
>CALICZ010000164.1 GCA_938049075.1 uncultured Candidatus Saccharibacteria bacterium | reverse complement strand
CATGCTGATGGCCGTTAACACAGCAGGTGTGGAGAATGACGTACTCGGCCTTGCCTTCCAGAGCACCGATGAAGACAAAGCCAAGGGCGGCAACGGCCCGATGGTGCTCGTGCTGAGCAACAAGACTGGTGGCAATGTATACAGCCATGAGATTGGGCACGTACTCTCGAGAGATGAGAAAAACGGCGACCCCAGCAAAGAAAAGCAGTTCGGCAAAGGCATGGGGCACGAGATGGTGATGGACTGCCTCATTACTGATGCCGAGGGCAATATAACGCAGTATTGTGCTGTCGATACCATCCAGCAGCTGCTTGCTATGGGCTGCGGCCTCAGCAAACGCGATAAGTCTGACACTGTGAATGAATATGCTTCTCCCGTCACTGTCATGGGTAACTCTATGGGCTACACCGATGCCGATACAAAAGTGAGCCAAGTAACGAATGAGGTTACCACAACAGAGGAGCACAAACCAATCTACTCGCCCGCCGAGCTTGCCTTCCTCGATTCGCGCCACCAAGTCGAGTGTACCACATCAACCGATGGACGCTACCCGCTCTCGTATGACTTTCGCAAACGTTTCGCTCTAGCATACGCACTACCCGCTGACCACGCGCTCAAGACGATCCTCCCCAAGGCCGATACACTGATCTTTGCACCAATCATCGAGTATATCGATAAAGATACGCCATTTGACTCAACTGATCCAGATGCAGTGCAGCGCCGCATTGGTGTCTTTGCCACGTGGGACAATGGCCGCGGTACGGCGCTGCTAGATGTAAGCCTCTTTAACAAAATCGACTACAGCGGTGAGAAAGAGAACGTCATTTATGCCGACGAACAACTCGGCTTCGTTGCTGTCTCGGGCTACGACAAGACCGATGGTGAGTACGTGCGGATCGTTAACCTCAGCTCGCAAGAAGGTACCACTCTGCTAGATGAGGCACGGACGCGCACTGCCGAACGCAATCAGCTCCTCCTCAAGCCTAAGCAATCAAACGAGCGGTAGGCTCTAGATCTACAGTCTATCTATTGCCCCATACTTATTTTTTCACACTATTACAATGAACATTCTGGTCAGACGCCCATTACTACCTCCATCTTATGATCTTCATCATATCTCCACTAGCCGCTCGTGGTTGCGTCTTATATGATGAAGCGTGTCGATTGTGCGCATCATTTTGTGCTCAGCCCGAGAGACTCATCCTCAGCAGTCACCAATGTATAGTACAAAAACTCTGAGAATGTAGGTGTGATGACAGTATCAAAACACCTCACCCATCCAAAGTGCAACTTTTTGCGTTTGTACCACACTATGCTATACTAACCAAGTTATGAATATGAAACCTGTCCTCAAACGTTATATTTCTGAATTTGTCTATGGTGCAGTCGATGGTACCGTCACAACCTTTGCTGTGGTAGCAGCCAGTGCTGGTGCGGGTATCTCGAGTGCAATTATCTTGGTGCTAGGCGCAGCTAACCTTATTGCCGATGGCTTCTCGATGGGTGCTAGCGCCTACCTCGCGGCCAGTGCTGAGCACGATGAGTCGGCGCGGAGTACAAGCAAACGCGCCTCACCAAAAATCATCGGCTTCATGACCTTTGCTGCCTTTGTCGTTGTTGGTAGTGTGCCTGTTATCCCCTATCTTGCCCATGTGCTGGCACGCGGCTCGAGTGCGGCTCATCCTCTGCTGTTTTATATCAGCTCGGGAGCTACGGCGCTCACCTTTGTAGCAATTGGCTATATCAAGGGCAAAGTTGGTGGTGAGAATCCACTTGTTGCCGCCCTGCAAACTCTCGCCCTCGGTGCTATCGCTGCTGCCCTGGCCTATGGCGCTGGAACAGTGCTCGCTGGGTGGCTTGGCGTGCAGCTGTAGGAGTGGTCAAGAGTCTTATTACCTTGAATCTTCGTTATGTGGCTATTGTCTCACCATGACTTCCGTACATTCCATAAAAAATAAATATACCTATTAGATATTCATTGTCTGCATAGGAAGCTCGGTGCAGGTCATAGGTTAGAAAGGCTGCTATTATCTCGCACTATCTAGCGCCAATCTCTCCATGTATCTTATGACTCACTCTTTGGTAGCTGATCGATCAGCTCCAGTAGCTTCTCCCAATCAGCTCGCCGGGTATGGTCAATATCGACATCAACCGCATGGTCGCGAATCGCCCAGAGAAGCGGCTCTGCCTCTGACGTGATCCATGGCTGCATCTCAAGCGGATAGGCCAGCTGGTCAGACATAAGCACCCCATCGCCGTAGTCACTCACCAGCGTGTCGATTGTATACTCTCGGCGAAGCATCCGCGCCCACTTCTGGCACAGCGCGATGGCTTCTGCTCGCGTGAGGGCTAGCTCACTCAGACAAGCCCATCCTTCTGCAGCCCACTAAGCGCAGCAGCAAAACGCGGGTCACCGTGCAGCTCCTGAGTAATGGCGCTCAGTAGTTGCCCCTGCGCCATGCGCCGCACAATTTCACCCCGCATCTGACGCAGGCTGCCAGCAAAGCGCGACTGCCGCGTGTAGTGCCGGCTGGTACCGAGCTGACCCTTACCTGCCGCCTTCAGCTCAGCGCCGTAGTCCATCAGCGCCCAGAACCACTGGCGGGGCTGCTCTTTATCCATCGTCTGCGTCACCAGCGCCAGCACATCCCTATCCGCCACGTGCTCCTGCCCAGCAAAAAAGTGATTAAAATACACCGTGCGAATATTGGTCTCTACAAAGGCGGTCGGGGTTTGGTATACATAATTCATGATAGCTCCAGCGGTATTTACACCAATACCAGGCAACGCCACAAGGTCGGCCTGCGTCGCAATAGGTGCATCATCAGCAATCGCCTGTGCCGCGCTGTGGAGGTACTTCGCTCGGCGATTATACCCCAAGCCCTGCCATGCCTGCAGCACCGCCGGCAGCTGAGCGGCCGCTAAGGCCTCGATGGTCGGGAAGCGGGTAGTAAACTCGGCAAACTTAGGCAGTACCCGCGCTACCTGCGTCTGCTGCAGCATCAGCTCACTGACCAGTACATAGTACAGCGTTGGTTGGCTGCGCCACGGCATAGGGCGGTAGAGCTGCTTGGCTTTGTGCCATATCATGGCCTGAAATTGCGCTGTGTCCATATAATATAGTATACTAGAAGGATGAAACTATCTCGACTTATTCTCACAATCGCTATTGTCATTATTGCCGCGTGGCTGCTTGGTGCAGCACTAAAGCTAGCCGCATGGGTTATCAACGGGCTGCTCTCGCTCGCAGCAATCGTCGTCATTATCTGGCTTATTATGATATTCATCGAGAGCCGCAAGCAGCAGAAATAATTTTCTGAGCTGCGCCGCTCTGTTATATTAGCTTATCGTGACAACTTAGCCAAGAACGGCTGGCGCTGTTCATTTTGTAAAATTTCCTCTTCTTCGTCTTCGCTATGCTCTTGTGCGAGGCAATACAGTATGTAAGAGCTGCGCGTCATTTTCCTTTAGCCCTATGCAAAAAGTTAGGTTTTATCTCACTTCCATAGGGTGTTTTCTTGTAAAGCGAGGGTAGTATAGGGTACTAGTATAGCAATACATCACTTGATGTATACGCACACTCTACCTCTGTTACTATGTTTTCACTCGTCGACCATGCCTAGCTCATGCGCTATACTAAGAACAATGGATGATGAACTATATCTTGATGAAGTCGTGGAGGTGGTAGCGATTTTTCGGCGTGGGCACCAGCCATGTCAGCCAGTCAAATTTCGACGCGGCAATGGCCAGGAAGTGACGATCAGGCGAATCGGCCTGGGCTTCGAGCATCAGCGCGGTGCACGTACGATGCATATCTTCGATGTAACAGATGAGCAGGCTGATTACCGCCTTGAGTTTGACAGTATCACACTGGTATGGCGGCTCACACGCGAGGCTGATCATGTCTCATAGCAATATCAACCCCGCCCCACCACTGATGATGCATATCGATCTCAATAGCTGCTTTGCCACGATCGAGCAACAATCTCGGCCGTTGCTCCGCCACCGGCCAGTTGTCATCGTTAATCGGCGCAACCAACACGCGACTATCGTCACCGCAAGCTACGAAGCCAAAGCACGTGGTGTCCGTACTGGCATGCGCTTGCCTGCGGCGCGGCTACTTTGCCCTGATATTGTTCCGCTAGAAAGCGATCCACCCAAGTATCGCTATGTCTATCACCGACTTGCAACCATCCTCAGCGACTACTCGCCCAATGCCACCATGAAAAGCATTGATGAAGGGGTGATCGACCTAAGCCAAAGCCCACCTGACATCCGAGCACGCGGCGCACTGGCGATTGGCCAGGAGATCAAGCAGCGCCTCCGTAGCGAGGTTGGCGACTACATGCGCTGCAATGTTGGTATTGGCACCAACCGCTGGCTAGCTAAGATTGCTGCCGGTATCAATAAGCCTGACGGCCTGACTTGCATCACTGCAGATAATCTTCACGCAGTACTCGCTACACTATCGCTCGAAGACCTCACTGGTATTGCCGCTGGTTATAGCAAGCGCCTCCACCAGGTTGGTATCCAGACACCACTGGACTTTCTGGCTGCAGACGAAGCAACGCTCGAGCACATGGTGTTTCATGGCAAGCCAGGACGCGACTGGTATAAGCGGCTGCGCGGTTGGGAGGTAGATAGTGATGAGCGCCCGCTTAAGACAGTCGGGCGACAGTTCGTCCTCGATCAGCCAAACCTCAATTACGATCAAGTCTTGCGCCGCTTCCACGTCCTCTGCGAAGACATCGCGGCTGCGCTCCGGCAGCAATACGTGCGCGCCCGTGGTGTGCGCCTCTATGCCAAGAGCTACCAAGCAGGCCGCTGGCACAACCACGAGCGCCGCGAACAGCCGTTGTGCGATGGTGCTACGCTATTCCAGATCGTCAAGCGGCTCACCAGGTCGATGCCACTGCCCGCCTATGAGATTGGCATATCGTGTTATCTCCTCACAAGCGAGGCAGACGCACAGCTCGCACTCTTCGACGACCCATCAGATCGCCAGGCTCTCACTACCGCGATCGACGAGATCAACCAATTCTACGGCCCACACACCGTCCAGCCAGCCGACACTCTCGGCATTGCCACGCAGATGAAGCGCAAAATACCATTTGGCAGCGTGCGGTATTTATGAGCACTCATCGTGCACTATTGCCATCAGCTCATCGTGTACGACACCATTAGACACAAGCGCGCCACGAAATGGCTGCGCATAATTAAGCGGCTGGCCCGATACACTCGTCATCTTACCACCAGCCTCCTCAACAATAACGTGCACCGCTGCCATATCATACGCATTCACCTTCTCGGCATAATACCCAACGAAGCGCCCCTCAGCCACGCGAATACTCTTGGCTACTGCGCCACTAATGCTTGCCGTGCTCACCTTGCGTTCGATCAGCTTATCATAATATTCATGGCGGCGAATATTTGCATAGCTACACGACGCCGCAAAGACCCCCTCTGTAAGCGTCTGGTAATTCACCTGCAGCCGCGTACCGTTACAAAAGGCACCATTGCCACGCACTGCCCAGTAGAGCCGATCTGTCATTGGTTCATAGCCAACACCGACGGTTGGCACACCATCAACTACCAGTGCGAGCGAAAACATTGCTGTGGGCACGCCCCAGGTAAAGGCCTTTGTGCCGTCGACCGGATCGCACAGCCACTTCCGCCCCAGGCCATAGCCCGTCGTGCTCTCCTCTTCGCCAATGACGCCATCGTCCGGGAAGGTCTCATGAAGGCGTTGGATCACCAGCGAGTTGATTGTTGTATCGGCAATTGTCACTGGCGTGCCATCCGCCTTGGTCTGGCACTGTTGGTCGCCATCAAAATAGCGGCGCATAATACCGCCCGCCTCGCGAGCAATCCGCTGCGCGGTATGAAGTTCTTGTTCGTACATGCTCATCAGTATATACCGTTGGCTCTTGTGAGTGCAATGCTTAGGCGTTTCATTGTCATAGCCAAGGGGTAAAGTCACTTAATCTCTTACTAACAGAGCCAAAATATACCGTGTAAAAAAGAAATCACTCTCCCTTGCCATTACTATACACTCGGTGTATAGTAAATAATATCATTACTATTATTAGCTAAAGGAGGATATAGCAATGGCGAAAAAGCTTCTGAAAATTCTGGGTATCATCATAGCAATACTCTTGGTGTGCTTTGTACTGCTTGTGCTTTATATGAACTATCTCAACCAAAGTATCACTGGCGATGACGGCGTGGCAAAGGGTTACGCTGCGAAGTTGAGCCCTAGTGGCACATTAGAGCAGCGTTATACTAAGCCAGGCCCCTACCACGTTGCGCACCACACTCATCACAGCGATAACGCAGCCATCAAAGAGTATCATATCTACACCCCACAGCGCACCGCTCCGGGCCAAACCTTCCCACTTGTGCTGATGGTCAATGGAACCGCTACACCTGCGTCTACTTATGCGCCAATCTTCGAGCATTTGGCCAGTTGGGGTTTTGTTGTCATTGGGAATGAGGATGGCTGGACAGGCACTGGCGCAACGACATCGACCATGCTTGATACCGCACTAGAACTCAACACTGCCGAGAGCAGCCCTATCAAGGGATTTGTCAATACGAGCAAGATCGGCATCACCGGGCATTCCCAAGGCGGAGCCGGTGCTGTCAATGCCGCGACAAAATATAGCAATAGTAACCGCTATACCTCTCTCTACACTGCTAGCGCAGTTGGCCATGGCATCGCAAACGGCAACAACTGGCACTACGACACCAGCAAGCTCAAGACAGCCACCTACATGATGGCTGGCACTGGCCCAAGCGACAACCTTGCCATTAGCCCACTGGGCGACTTACAACAGAACTTCCAAGCCCTTAGCACAGATAAACCAAGCGTCATCGCGCGGCGCAAGACCGTTGGTCACAAAGACGTGCTGGAATATGGCGATGCCTACATGACTGCCTGGTTCCTCTGGACTCTGAGCGATAGCACCGAAGCAAAAGCGGTCTTCGCTAGCGATAACGCCGAGCTCCGACACAATAGCGACTGGCAGGATGTCGAGACAAAGCACATACAATAAAACTCACGCTACGCTAGCTCATAAACGGCTAGCGTAGCTCCATTGCTTATTGCTGCTTTTGGTCTTCCTGACGTAGTGCTCGCAAAACCCTCTCTTCTTCATCTGGTGCAAATACCGTCATCGTCCCACCAATCACATCAATAGGTGTCGTGTGTTCTCGTCATAGTTGCCTATATTATACCATAGCTACCGCTCTATTGCGTCGCACACCGCCGCCACATACCGCGGATCATCTACTGCATGCCCAGCGCCTTCTACCACTGTGCCATGGACAGTGGGGATATGTTGCACGGCAGTATCAAAGACAAGTTTCATCTCTGGCCATTTGACAAACTCCTCCGAGCCAACGAAAATCTGTACAGGGCACGCGATGCGCTGTGCAGTCGCCACCAAACTCACCTGCTTGGCATATTCGAGCCGTCGCTTACCAATAGTGCGCCAATTGCGCTTAGACCAATACTCCGCGCACTCTGCAAATGACGGCGACAACGAAAAGAGCCACAGCTCGCTTGGTGCCCGCTCGCACGCCGCTAAGAATGCAATACACGCCCCAAATGAGAAACCAGCCAGGATGGTCTCGGCTGGATCATGCTGTCGATACTGCTCATGTAGCGTATGCAACCACTGTTTTTGCATAGTGCGATGCCATTGAATTGGTACAAATTCCACCGCGTAGCCCATTGTTCGCCAGCGGTTCATAAGTGTATCATAATCGCGGTCGGCGCGCCCTTCTTGGAAGCCCGGCACAAAGAGAATCGTTTTATTCATACAGCTATAATGCCACATTTCTGGTGATAGCACAATGATTTCCTAGCTTACTTTCAGGACTATCTCCCTCCTGCCTACTATTCTGTCTGTGAAATATCAGAAATTGCTACTACGCCATAGTTATGCTTTTCAGCTCCCGCACTAGGAAGCGATTTAGAAGCGTACATATGTATCTTTACTATAGTGAGCCCTCTAGTTACTGACACCTGTCAAATATTCTCAACCAGTACCACGGCAAGAAGCAACCTATCGCTTCACCCTCGTCTCCGCTATACTAGATGTATGACAACACTAACGAAATTCTCCCACTCTTGCTTTACTATTACAATCAACGGCCAAAGCTTGGTCGTCGACCCAGGTGTATACACCGACGACTTTGTTATGCCGCAGCAGGTAGCGGCAGTTCTCATTACTCATGCCCATCCTGACCACTGTAGCCCTGCGCTCATCAAGCGTATTATACAGGCATTTCCTGAAGCAGAGATTATAAGTGTTGATGATATCATTGTAGATAGCACAACGATATCTCTGCCAGAAGGCATACTCTCTGTCCGTCATGCAATAGCCGCAGCACCTGGTGACACGCGCCAGATCGGGCCATTCTCGCTCGAGTTCTTTGGCGGTGAGCACGCCGTGGTGAGCCCACATATCCCGCGCCTCCACAACCTTGCTGTGCTTATCAACAATCGCATCTACTACCCTGGCGATTCCTTCGCTTTGCCGCAGCGCCCCATCGATGTCCTCGCCCTGCCTGTGGCCGCACCATGGCTCAAGTTCTCCGAAGTACGCAGCTTTTTGCAGACCGTCACCCCGCGCCTCGCCTTCCCTGTTCATGACGCTATCTTGAGCGACGCCGGCAAGGGCTTAATTGATACACTGTGCACAGCGGCTGCAGCAGAGGTTGGGGTGGAATATCGACGCGTAGAAACAATAGAATTATCGTAGCTGGCTATCCCGCAGCTCCCGTAATCGCACGCGCGCTTATGCTTTTGGTAATTTTACACTATTTTGCAGCACCCGCTCGCTCCACTCCTGCCAGCGGCCGAAGCTGCTCTGCTTTGATAGATCCAGGAACTCGCCAGTGCTCCACTCCACCAGCCGCATGCCAAGCTGCTGGATAAGATACGCAAATACCTCCGTTGGCTCCCTACTACCCCGGACGCGCAGCCCCATCGTGATGAGTTGCTCCCTATGCTTGCTCAGGCTGAATTCGATCAGCCACTCTTTCTTCTCCATCACAAGCCACGACGGGTTGCGCGTGTCTAGCTGCGCATCGCATGCTTTGGCAGCCTTTTTTAGCTCGGCGATCATCTGCTGGCGCTCAAGCGGCACGCAGTCTTCTTCCGTCAGGTCGCTAACCGACTGGACATGACGTTTTGTTTTGATTGCGGTGAGATCCCAGCTCATAGAGTATCCTTTGCTTGTGAATCTACTTGCGTGAGGATTGTCCGCAACACTGTGTCACTCGGCTGTGTGCAATCTATGGTTGTTGCGCCAATCTTCCGAAAGTTATCTTCGTAGACTGGCCAATAGCGAATGATATTTTCTAGCTCGCCAGGTTCCTGACCGTAGCTACCGGCTGGACGCTGAGCGATTCGCTGCCGCAAGACTTCCTCGCTCGGATACTCAAGGAGAAAAATAGCGTCAAACAAATATGCATACTGATACAAATCATGGGCCGAGCCAAAGACACCCGTCAGTCCATGAGACTGCCGTATGATATTCTCCAGCCTACCACTGATAACTCGCCATTCATGATGTAAATTAAGCGGCTCTACTGGCTTATCGGTTTCTGCCGCTGGGATATTCGTCTCTTTGTGCACCCACCCTGCAAAGCCTTCGTCGATATCGTACGTTTGGTATCCTCGACTGCGAAATATGTTACGCAATGTTGTCTTGCCAGAGCCTGCAACACCAGTGACGAGGTAAGCTGTCACGACAACCCCAACTCCTTTAACTGCCCGGGGTCTACCTGTGCGGGTGAGTCCATCATGACGTCGACACCGCTGCCGTTTTTGGGGAAGGCGAGGGTTTCGCGGACGTTGTGCTCGCCGATTAACTCCATCAGGATGCGGTCAATGCCAAAGGCACAGCCCGCGTGTGGCGGCGCACCGTAGGTAAAGGCCCGCAGCATGGCACCAAACTTCTCTTCCACATACTGCCGGCTATAGCCGAGCAATCCGAATACTTCATACAGTACGGCCGGGTTATGGTTACGCACACCGCCGCTGCAGATTTCGTAGCCGTTCATCACCATATCGAACTGGTCGGCCAGAATAGCTAACTTCTCGTCATCCGTCTGAGCGGCTTGCAGTGTGCTGAGCCCACCCTTTGGCATACTAAAGGGATTGTGACCAAAATCAAGCTTACGCGCATGCTCATCCCACTCGTAGAATGGGAAATCGATAATCCAGGCTAGCGCCACCACCTGCGGATCCTTTAGGCCAAAGTGCTCGGCAAACTCACTACGCAGCCGCCCTAGCACTGCATTGACCACTGGGCGCGTATCAGCCCCAAAGAAGACTGCATCGCCGTCCTTAGCCCCCGTCTTGGCTTGGATAGCGGCCAGCTCTTCTTCGGTCAGGAACTTGGCAATTGGGCTCTTGGCTGCGCCATCTTGGTAGGTAATGTAGGCTAGGCCGCCTGCGCCCTCGGCTTTGGCGATGTGAGTAAAGCCATCGATCTGCTTGCGGCTGAGCGACGCGCCATTCTTGACGCAGATTGCCTTAATGCACTCAGCGTTTTTGAACACACCAAATTCGGTGTCGGCAAACACGTCCGTTAGCTCAACCAGCTCCATACCAAAGCGCAGGTCTGGCTTGTCGCTACCATAGGTTTCCATGGCGGTTTGGTACGGGATACGCGGGATAGGCTGGCCATCGCCAGCTGGGAGGTTGCTGAGGTCCAGCAGTGTTTTGCCAGCAAAGTCTGTCACAAGCTGCTGCATCAGTGGCTCCATCATCTGGCGGACTTGCTCGCCATCTTCCACAAAGCTCATCTCTAGATCCAGCTGGTAAAACTCACCATACAAGCGGTCGGCGCGCGGGTCTTCGTCGCGGAAGCAAGCAGCCAGCTGGTAGTAGCGCGGCACTCCACCAACCATCAGCAGCTGCTTAAACTGCTGCGGTGCTTGTGGCAGGGCATAGAATTTGCCTTCTTGCAAGCGGCTGGGAATCAGGAAGTCGCGCGCACCCTCGGGGCTGGAATTCGCAAGGATTGGCGTTTGGATTTCGATAAAATCGTGCTCGTCCATATACTGGCGCATGCGGCGGTACATATCGGCGCGGCGGCGCAGCATCGTTTGCAGCTTGGGGCGGCGCAAGTCTAGGTAGCGGTAGGCAAAGCGCAGGTCTTCACTGGCTTGATTGGTCTCGCTAAAGGGCTGGATAGGCAGTGTCTCGGCTTTGTTGAGCACCTCTAGCTCACTGACGGCTAGCTCGATGCTGCCACTGGCAATATTAGGGTTTACCAGGCCCTCACCACGCTGGCGCACCTGGCCGCGGGCCCGCAAGACGTACTCGTCGCGAGCATGCTCTGCCAGGGCAAAGGCCGCAGTTTGCTCAGGGCTGACGACCAGTTGCACCAGGCCAGTATGGTCGCGCAGGTCGATGAAAATCAGGCCACCATGGTCGCGCCGTGCATGTACCCAGCCGGCCACAGTGATGGTTTGACCGGTGTAATCCGGCGTTTGGTTGGCAAGTATTCGTTGTGTCATATCTGTTAGATTATACCACAATTTCAGGCATCATTCTGCTCGCCCATGGGGAGGGCGCGCGGCTGCGTGGGTTCGGGCAATCCCACTGGCTGACTATAGACCTCGTCATCATCCGCTGCGGGAGCATGGCCAAGCAAGGCTTCAATACAATCATCCAGCGTCACCATCCCCACCGTCTCACGATACGTATTGACGACAATGAAGACCTGTTGGCGCGTCTTAATAAACGCACCCAAGGCTTGCTCGAGCGACTGTGCCCCGTCGATGTAGTACACGTTTGGGTCCATCACCGTTTGCACCTGAGCCGACACTGCCTCCTTGAGCGACATAAAGTCGCGGGTGTGTAGTACGCCAATAATATGATCAATGTCGCCATCCACCACTGGGAAGCGGCTATGCCCGGTGCGATGCAATTCATCGAGTAACAGCGGCCCCACCATAGCGTCTTGCTCGACTGTCTTGATAGCATTGCGCGGCACCATGACTGTTTCGACTGTCTTACGCGCAAAGGTTAAGCTCCCCAGCGCTTGCTCACGCTCGACTGGTGGCAAGACTGATGGCCGAGCATGACGCACCAGATGTTCAAGCTCAGCCCGCGACCCCAGGCGAAGGTTCGTCTCTACTGGCGGCACAAACGAACGGACAATGCGCACCACTCGCGGGAACCGCCCGGCAAAGCTCACGAAGCTCGGCTCAACTGCATTATAGAAACGCTGGGCAATCGCATGCACCCAGCTAATCCGCCCCACACCACCATAGAGCAGTGCCATCGCGAGCGCAACCAGCACACCACCACCAAAGTCAAATGCCCCAATGCTTGCCATCACCATCAGCACCAGCAATAGCGCCACCACACAGCGCTGGAGCGAAACGAGATCATCATAGACAGCAATGCGCCGCAGCTGGTGGATCGCTGTGCGATTATTCTGCTGGCGACGCCGCTCAAGCTCGTATTGGCTCACCGGCGGTATATCGGGCCATGCACTGCCAGCCAGAATGAGGGCAACCACAAAGATACCAAAGATGATGATCATGAGCATTTCCATGCCATCATTGTAGCGCACTCCCCTGATCGGCTCAATGCTTTGGCCCATGCAGCACCTCTGTCAGCTTGATTCGGTCTCTCGGGCACGATATAATATGCAAGAATAAGGAGGAATATTTCGTTTATGACAAAAAAATCATGGCTGATCTTTGCAGTGCTTTGCCTCGCAATCTTAGGTGGGCTCGTGTGGCTGTCGCGCCAAGGTGAGTCGATCAATCTGTCGGGTGTCGACCCATTGCAGGTACAAAGCGCCAGTAGCCAAAATGGCGACATCGCCGACCATACCCACGGGAGCAAATCACCCAAGGTAACAATCATCGAATATGGAGACTTCCAGTGTCCTGGCTGTTCGCAGGCCTCGCCTGCACTCAAGGCAGTCACTGAGAAATACAAGGATCACGTGCAGCTCATCTTCCGCAACAACCCTCTTTCGTCTATCCACCCCAATGCACTCGCGGCAGCAGCGGCAGTTGAGTCGGCTGGCTTCCAAGGTAAATATTGGGAGATGCACGACAAAGTCTACACCGAACAAAATTCGTGGCAGTCACTCGATGGCACAGAACGCACCAACTACTTCGTCACCACTGCACAGGGGCTTGGCCTTGATGTCAACCGCTTCAAGACCGACCTCGCTGAGGCCGACCGCTCAGGTGCCCGGATTAAGAAAAAGATCGCCTTCGATAAATCCCTGGCTGGTGCCCAAAATGCCGCCAGCGCCACACCAGCTATTCTTGTCAATGGCAAGAATGTGACCAATCAATACGTCAAGGACGGCAAGCTCACCACCTCAGGCAGTTCAGATGCGCGCCAAGTGTGGGCCGACGCCGATGCCTTTGGCAAGCTCGTCATCGAGCCAGCCCTCAAAGAAAAGGGTGTCTCCTTGCCACAATAATCCTTACTCCAGTGAGCCGAAAACCACCTCATAACAGAGGTGGTTTTGATATTAGTTATTCTTGGTCGTATCTTGCGTAGTTTGCTGGGTGGTGCCTTGCTGGGTTTGCGTGGTGGTATTTGCTCCATTTGACGGGGCGCTTGGCTGAGCGCCACTGCCCGCCGACTGCCCTGCTTGGCCTGGTGGCGACATGTTCCCTTGGCTAGTTTGACTACCCATCATACCATGGCCACTAGGGCCACTTTGGCTCGATATGCTGCGGCTATTGACCTGCATACCACCAAGAAATCCGAGCGTTGCCGCCACGATCACACCGCCGATCACCGCCGCGATCAAACCAGAGTTGGCCGTGCCTTTGGCCTGAGACTGCATAGACGATGGGGATGTCGGCGACACACTACGCTTCTCCGTTGCGAAGCCATCTTCTATTTTCATACATACTCCTTTCGTTATTATGGTTCGAGTATAGGGAGCAGGCGTTAAAAGAAGCTTAAAGTGTAATCTTGCAGACCCATCGCATTGCCGCGCGCTTTTCTCGTGCTCAGTTCACACTATTTTTTGCATAAGCTTCGTTCGAGTGTGCTATCTAATAGGATGCAAGAAAAGAACACTGTTCTTGACGCAGTATATTACTTCGTACATACTCAGTAGTATGAGTATGGTGACAACGCGTATAAAATTAGATGAAAATATCAAGCGCCAAGCCCAGGAAGTTGCAAAAAGCGCTGGCCTAACGTTGAGCGCGTTAATTAACAGCTACCTCACGCAAATCGTTGCAACTCGCCATATTGAGCCGTATACCCCTGAGCTAACGACACCGCAACTCGAAGCACTGCTTACTGAAATTGAGCCATCGCTAGCAACTGGTAATAATTTGAGTAAGCCGTTTAACTCTGCCGAAGAATTTTTAGCTGATCTCAAAAAGTAATACAACCCATATACTCTTGCTGTCAGCTAGTCCAAGTCCAGTTTGATACGCGTCTTTGCTTATTTATCAAGCATCCCTTTATTTCTACAGAACGTTATCTACTACGTACTCTGCCTGCCAGCAAGGCGCAAGCCCACCGTAAAGGTCGTGCCACTACCAGGCGTACTGTCGACAGTAATTTTGCCGCCATGCTCGGTGATGATCTGCTGGGCAATCGCAAGCCCAAGACCATAGCCCTGGCCCGAGCCACTGGTGCGAGCTTGGTCGGCTCGGTAGAAGCGCTGGAATATCTGACGCTGCGTGGCGGCGTCCATCCCGATGCCTTGGTCAATGATCTGCACCCTAGCCCAGCGATTGGTACTCTCAGCGGTGATGGTAATGGTGGTATGCTCCGGGCTGTACTTGATGGCATTGTCGAGCAAAATGGTAAGGAGCTGAACAAGACGCTGCTGATGAGCCCGCACCATCAAAGGTGGCGTGGTGTCGTCGATGGCAATCGACTTCGCTTGGGCAGGTGCCACCACTAAATTCATCGCTTCACTCACCACAGTTTGTAAAGCAACTGGCTGCAGCTGCACCACCGAGCGGTCGTGCCGAAGCAAGCCAAGCATTGTATTGGCTAGCGTTTGCAGCCGCGTCGCATCGGTCACATTCGCTTCTATGACGGCGCGAGCCTCAGCGAGGGTAAGCTTGGGGTTGCGCAGCGCTACTTCGTTCGCAGTGCGCAGCGCGGTCAGCGGCGTGCGCAGCTCATGACTGGCATCACTAACGAACTGCGTCTGGGCGTGCATGTTGGCGCGGATCGGCCGCAGGGTGTGCTCCGCGAGAAGATAGCTCACTACACTGCCAATCGCTAACGCCGCGAGATTCACGAGCACCAGCTGAGCGATCAGCTCTTGCCGCGCCTCAGCCGCTCGCCGCTCAAGGAAGCGATTGACAGCATGGTCAGTAAAATGAAATTCTTGCTCCCTGCCAGCCTCACTCGGCGGGCGCTGCCGCTCCAATTGCGCAGCCGACGTCTGATAAAACACCAGGCTAAACCCGAGGCTCATTACCATGATAATCGCAAGGTAGGTACCAGCCAGCCGGAGTGTTGTAGTGCGAAAGCTCATTGGCGCTGCCTCATGCTGAGTCGTCCTTGATGATGTAGCCAAAGCCCCGCACTGTCTCGATGATTGGGCGGCTATCTGGGAATGGCTTCTCGAGTTTGCCCCGGAGGTAGTTGATGAAAACCTCGACGTTATTTGGCAAAATATCGGCATCGAAGTCCCAAACGTGAGTCATAATGTTATTTTTGCTGAGGATTTGATTCTTGTTGCGCAGGAGGTGCTCGAAGATGGCAAATTCTTTGGCCGAGAGCGCGATGGGCTGGCCAGCTCGCGTCACGGTCTGCTTGACCGTATCGAGCTCAATATCAGCCACGCACAATACGGTCCCGAGCGCCTCTTGAGGACGTCGCAGCAGAGCACGCACACGAGCTGCTAATACATCAAAGGAGAAGGGTTTGGGCAAATAGTCGTCTGCGCCGTGATCGAGCCCCGCCACAATATCCTGTGTCTGGTCCTTAGCGGTGAGCATCAGCACTGGTGTGTGGTTGCCCGTGCTGCGAAGCTTCTGCACTACTTCGAAGCCATTCATCACTGGCATCATTACATCAAGAATAATCGCATCATACTCATC
>CALICZ010000163.1 GCA_938049075.1 uncultured Candidatus Saccharibacteria bacterium | reverse complement strand
CTTTGGCGATCCTGTATTGCAAGACACCATTCTTGGCGTGCCATTTCGCTATGCCACTGAGGGGTTCTTCCAGGTTAATCTGCCGGTCTACGAGCAAGCCCTGCGCGACATGCAGCGGTTTGCCCAGGTGCAAGATGGCACGTCCCAGCCCACGCTCGACCTCTATGCTGGGGTGGGGACGATTGGCCTGACGATCGGCAGTGATAACGTCACGCTAGTAGAGATCAACGCCGATGCGGTGCGCGAAATGCAGCGTAATATCCACCAGCTAGGTCGCACAAGCCAAGCTAAGGCTATTCTCGCACCCAGCGAGCAAGCGCTAGAGCACATTACTGGCGATGCCCTCATCATCCTCGACCCACCACGCGCCGGCCTCCACGCTGATGTTATTGCCAAACTCCTCACCGCCCAGCCACAGCGCATCCTCTACCTCAGTTGCAACCCCGTCACTCAAGCACGCGACGTGGCGCTTCTTGCCACGCGCTATGGCATTGCCTATCACCGAGGCTACAACTTTTTCCCTCGCACGCCGCACAGCGAGCATTTGGTGGTGCTTGACCGGCTTACGTAGATAAAATTGTGCATACTTATTGACACGCTCGCCATATATTGATATATATATTAGCTTTTGAGTTATCCTGCTCAGAAGCTCCCATGACAAGCAGAGAGGTTGTGAGCAAAATGGCTCAGCTGATCCCTGTAGCAGTCCTCCGTGAATACCAGATGGATGAGGAGAACTATCTGAGGAGCCAGATGGCCTACCGAGCTAAGCGAATCGCAAGCTTCAAAGAGCGGGACATCCCGCATATCGTCGAGCGATTTACCAGCGAAGTAAGAGATCGCGATATGCAAGATTGTGTGCTATGTCTCTACATTCTTGAAGATTTAAGTATCATCAAGGATAGTGACAGCTGCACACAGGCTTTACGCCACGCGCTACAGCAAGTCGACTCACGTGTCACCGATGTCTATATTGGCTCCAACCGAGCATACGGGACATCCTATGACGCAGACTTTCGGACATGCAACGTTTTTGTTGCCTTCGGATCAGGAGAGGAGGAGTCTGCAGGCTAACGAAGCCTCGCGGCGAACCTCTGACTCGCCTTTTTGCTTGTCATGTTCGCCCTGTAAGGGGCATTTGGTGTTTTTCTGTCGATAGTGAGCACACCTTTGAATTATCTTATTACGCAATTATTGCCTTACATCGCGGGCCAAGAACAGGAGCGACAGTGTTGGATTAGACGCCCGCATGCTAATAGGCTATAGTAAGTTTTATGCGACGCTCTACCCGAAGAAAGATTATTATCGTTGGAGTTCTCCTTATGACGTACAGTGCTATTACGTACGGGCTTCCCTATCTGCTTTTGGATGCACCGTTCGCACGGGTTAATGCAACTGAGACGCTCAAGGAGCGCTTTTCTCGCGAGTATACGCAATCGCTCGATGTCAAATATAGCAAAGGGTCGCCTCAGCTCAGCCGCGAAAGCCCAAGTGGCACAGT
>CALICZ010000162.1 GCA_938049075.1 uncultured Candidatus Saccharibacteria bacterium | reverse complement strand
CCCCATGAGGCCGTTCCGCTTGGCTGTTGTTCGTATACGAGGGTATTGGTACCCCGGATAGGAGTCGAACCTACAACCTTCTCCTTAGGACGGAGCCGCTCTATCCAGTTGAGCTACCAGGGCATGGGTATAGTATAGCACGCTATTTACTCTGAAGTGAACTGTGCTAGACGACAAAAAAGCCGAGGCATGGACACGTATCCAACCCCGACTATGGTGCACTCTCATATTATCATAAACGACTATAGGTAATTGGACTTTCTCTCATGAAATTGTCACAAGATTCAAGAATCTCGCATAGCCCAACAGTTAGGGTAGCATCACACCAAACCGAAAATGTTCCGGCCAGAATATATACAGAGCTTATCCGCTTGCTTGATCACTGGCCTTCTAGAATATTTTCTTGTTTGACGTGATGCTGTTCTGGATCTTAGCAAAATTTCGATATTCTGGGCGCAAATGCTACGTCAGCTGCCCTACCAAGCTATATATCGGGAAGAGAATGGCCGCCACCATGCCGCCAGCCACGATGGCGAGGACGACCATCAGCACAGGCTCGATAGCAGTGGAGATGTTGCGGATCTCTTCGTCTAGCTCGTCTTCGTAAACTTGGGCAGTCTTACCCATCATTTCGTCGATCTTGCCCGATTGCTCACCAATCTTGATCATCTGCGGCACCATTGGCAAGATGTAATCCTCACGACTCAGTGAGACAGACAGCGCTCGCCCCCCCTTGACCTTCTCGGCAGTCCGGCGGATAGAAGCCTCGATAATCGTATTATTGACCCCTGTCGCGGTAATGTCGAGCATGTCGAGCATAGGCACACCGGTCGCAAGCAGCGTCTGGCCAGTACGGGTAAAGCGCGCCATGTAAAGCTTGCGAAACATACTACCGACGAAGGGCATATTAAGCTTAAGCGTGTCGAAAGTGCGCGTGCCGGGGCCTGTCTTGGCGTATTGGCGGGTGAAGTAGATGGCACCCACCAGCAAAATCAGCTCTGCCCACCAGAAGCTTGCTGTAAACTTCGCCACGGCGATCAG
The DNA here is from genome assembly GCA_938049075.1 of uncultured Candidatus Saccharibacteria bacterium. Classification (GTDB taxonomy): domain Bacteria; phylum Patescibacteriota; class Saccharimonadia; order Saccharimonadales; family Saccharimonadaceae; genus Saccharimonas. The sequence goes on along the minus strand of CALICZ010000162.1, from coordinate 9,019 downwards.
CGCCGCAGTGAGGAATGGCAGCGTCTTGTGCATGTCGCTATATAGCTTCTCCACCTGTGGCACCACCACAAGCAACATAAAGAGCATCACGCCCATAATCACCGCCAAGACGATGGCTGGGTACGTCATAGCACCGCGGATCTTGCTCACCATAGCGGCATCCTTTTCCTGCTGGGAGGCAACCCGCTTGAGCGCTTGGTCGAGCGTACCAGAGGCCTCACCAGCGGTGACGAGCGAGAGGTAGATTTTGTCGAAGATCTCGGGGTGTTTGCCAAAGGAGTCCGATAGCTGCCGACCACCCTCAACATCGGCAATGATCTCTTGGATAATCTCTTGCAACTTCTTGTTCTCTGTCTGCTCCAGCACCGTACGAAGACTCTGCGACAGAGGTAGCCCTGCACCAATCAGCGTCGCCAGCTGACGAGTAAAGACCACCTTGTCTTTGGTCGTCACACGGCGTGTCAGGCTGCCAAAGAGCCCACCGCTCTCATCGACTTCTTTGATATCGAGCGGAACGAAGCCTTGCTCAGTCAAAACGCGTGCCGCTGCCATCTCAGACTCGGCCTGGACGATAGATTTGATGATGGTGTCGGTCGCTTTGTCGCGTGCTTCGTAGTTGAACTTTCGCATTGATTATCCTCTCATTAAGCGCTCAAATTCGGTGAGATCAACCGCAAACTCGCGGGCGCTATCATATGTCACGGTGCCACTCTGGACCAGGCTCACCAGTGTGCGATCCATCGTCTGCATGCCTTGGTCGGCCCCAGTCTGGATGATGGCATCAAGCTGGTGGCTCTTGCCCTCGCGGATGACGTTGCGCACCGCCGGGTTGGCCACCAAGACCTCAGCGGCTACCACTCGCCCACCACCAATGGCTGGCACGAGGCGCTGGCTACAGATCGCCATCAAGATATTGGCCAGCTGAGCCCGGATCTGCGGCTGCTGGTGCGGCGGGAAGACGTCGATCATGCGATCGATACTCTGTGCTGCACTGTTGGTGTGCAAGGTGGCAAACACCAAGTGGCCTGTCTCGGCAATGGTAATGGCAGCACTGATCGTCTCAAGATCGCGCATCTCACCAATCAGCACGACATCTGGGTCTTGGCGTAGACTGGAGCGCAGCGCGGCGCTAAAGGAGTAGGTATCATAGTGCACTTCGCGCTGCACGACCACCGAGCGCTTACTCTTGTGGGTAAACTCAATCGGGTCTTCGATGGTGATGATGTGGTGCGACTTCTCGGTGTTGATTTTATCGATCAAAGCAGCAAGGGTGGTCGACTTACCACTACCAGTTGGCCCCGTCACCAGCACCAGACCACGCGGGAAGTCGGCGAAGGTCATGACGACGGGCGGCATGCCGAGCTCGGTCACAGATTTGATTTCATTCGGGATCAAACGCAGTGCGGCCGCCAAGTTGCCCCGCTCATGAAAGGCATTAACCCGGAAGCGTCCAAGATTACCAAAGGCAAAGCTAAAGTCGAACTCTTTGTCCTTCATCAGCACCTGCTGCTGGTCTTGGTCGAGAATGGCAAAGACGAGCCGCTCCACCTGCGCTTCGTCCAGTGGGCCAAAGCCCGCCACAGGGGTCAGCGCGCCATCGATGCGCAGCATGGGGGGCAGCCCCACCTGAATATGCAAGTCTGAGGCGCGACGCCGCACCACATCCTCGAGCAGGACTTCTATGCGTAATTCTCTATTTTCCATGGTTGTTGTTGGTTCCTTTCTTATGCTATGTCTGATGTGACACGGTTGACTTCCTCCAGGGTGGTAATCCCTTGCAGCGCCTTGAGGTAGCCATCTTGGCGCATCGTGATCATCCCTTGCTCGATGGCTTTTTTCTGGATCTCAGTACTCGACGCTCGAGCAGTAATGAGCTGCTGGATCTCCTCTGTCACTTCCATCACCTCAAAGAGTCCGGCTCGGCCGCTGTAGCCCCGTGGTGTGTTGGCAGTGTCGCGCCCCCGCACTAGGCGATAAGACTTTTGGCCAGCCAATGGCAAGTCGGTATAGCCAAGGTCGGCCGAGATTTTGGCTGCCTCTGCCTTGGTCTTGGGCAAGAGGTGCCCGACAGTGCTGAGGATCATCTCTGTCTCGAGCGGGTTCGACCAATAATTCTCGTGCTGCGGCCCAATCCGGCGTACCAAGCGCTGGCCAATGATGGTATTAACGGTGCTAGCGATGAGGAATGGCTCAATATGCATATCGAGCAAGCGCGGCAACACTCCCGCTGCCGAGTTGGTGTGGAGCGTGCTAAAGACAAGGTGGCCCGTCAGTGCTGCCTGAACGGCGAGGTTGGCCGTCTCGTTGTCGCGGATCTCCCCCACCATCACCACATCAGGGTCTTGACGGAGAATACTGCGCAGACCATTAGCAAAGGTAAGACCAACGTCACTATTGACCTGGATCTGGTTGACTCCCTCCATCTTGTACTCCACCGGGTCTTCGAGCGTGACGATGTTGATGGTATCGTCCTTAATTTCTTTAATCAGTGCATAGAGGCTGGTCGACTTACCGCTACCGGTCGGGCCACTGGTGAGGATCATCCCATTGGGGCGGTGGATCCCCTGGCGAATGAGCCGGAGGGCACGCCCAGCATAGCCCATCTGCTCGAGCTCGAAGGATGTGCCAGTCTTATCTAGCAAGCGGATCACCACCTGCTCGCCCCACACCACGGGGCTAATGGCAATACGGAGGTCAACTTCCTTATCTGCCACCTTGACGGCAAACTGCCCATCCTGTGGAATACGGTGCTCATCGATCTTCAGTTCAGACAAAATCTTGATCCGGCTCACCAGTGCTGGCTCGATACTTTTGGGTAGTTGCATAACTTCGCGCAGCACACCATCGACGCGGCAGCGGATCTTGAGCGACTTCTCCAGCGGCTCAATGTGGATATCGCTCGCGCGGCTCTTTACGGCATATTCAAGGATAGTACTCAGGGCTCGGCTAATTGGTGAGTCTTGGACGATCGTCTTGATATCGCCCCGCGCTTCAGCGGCTGCCTCGGCCTGCGACACTTGGGCGGCTACATTAACACTACTGAGGTCGGTGCGGTACTGCTCGAGCACATGGCGCACTCCAGCTTCCGACGCCATAAAGACCTTGAGTGGGCGCTGGACGCGGTTAGCAAGGTAATCGACCGCCTGGACGTTATTGGCATCAATCATCGCCACCGCCAAGCGGTTCTGCACCTCGGCTAGTGGCACTGCCATGAAACGCTCGGCAATATCCGATGGCAAAAGCGTGAGGATATCTTGGTCGACAATCGTATTGGTAAGATTGACATATGGCACACCCGACACATGGGCAATCGCCCGGGTCAGCAGCTCGTTATCGATCGCCGATTCATCAGTTAGCACAGTCAATAGTGGCCGGCCACTCTCGCGGGCCAGCTTGGTGGCATCATCAAGGCGCTGGCGCGTGATCAGCCCTTCGTCAACGAGGAGTGTGGTGAGTTTTTCTTGCATATCACTTGTCATCAGTGCCACACGCTACCTCTGTTATTTCTGCTGCGATTGCCCAATGATCGTCTCGACCGCTGGGTTGATCGCCTCCTTGTTAAACACTGCACTGTCTGGCTCATCAATCGTATCCGAGAGCTTCTCGACTGTCTCTACCTTGGTGCCACGCTGTGGCATTTGCAAGAATGGAATGCTACTGGCCACAAAAAACGCCACCACTACTGATATACTAGCGATCAAGATAATCATTGCGATGTCGGTCTTCTTCATGGTTTGATGTCCTTTTTCTTTAGCTCGATGGTTTTGGCTGGCGAGTAGTAAGCATGGGCCGAGATCTTCATGGCGACTTTGCTATCAGTCCGCTCAATGGTCATGCGGTCGATCTCAATCACGCGGATGGAGCGCTCGAAGCGCTGCAAAAGCTCACGCAGAGCGTTGGGGTTACTGGCCGATACTTCCATGGTGAAGTGAATGGACTGCAAGTTGCCATTACTAGCGGCTGCACCAGTGCTATTTGATGACTCGCTATCGTCCGTTTGGTCAATATTAAGCGAATCGAGTGACACGCCTGCCACGCCATTGACCAGCTTGGACTGGAGCGAAGCACCCAACGCGAGCGCATTATCCTCCGCCGGCAGAGCATCAAGCACCACCTGGAGCGCCTTCTCGTCGTTGTTGATGCGGCTGGCATTGAGGTGTGAGTTGGTCTCCAGTACCTTCAGCTCACCGCGTAGCTTCTCGACTGCGTCGTTGTTGTTCTTGAGTACGGCTGCGGTGTTGTTTTTCTCGCCAAGCACCCGCTCTTTAAAGATAATTTGCTGCACCAAAAACCACGATATCACCAGTGCGAAACCCACAATTACTGAGGCTCCAGCCACCCAGAGGAACATCACTCGGCTGGATTGTTCGATCTGTTGGCGCTTGTGGATAGCGGCGTCTTTCTTACTCATCTAGTTCTTCTCCTTGTTGGTCGCCTTGGGCGTAAAGAGGCTATCGGGCACATGCAAGCGCGAGTCGGTCACATTAGTACTACCAGTTGGGGCTTCAATGCGCAGATTCTTGGAGCTATTAGCGAGAAGCTCTTTGGGGTAGGTAAAGGTCAGCTTGAAGCGCAGCACCTTAGCTCCACTGGCATCCTCACCATAGCTGGTATCGCTCACCGTCACATCGTCAGCCAGCTTGACGGTCTGGACACGGTTATCGCCATCGGTGTAGCTCAGCTTGGTATTGAGGATCATTTTCTTGAGTTTGTCTGTCGCCTCAAAGCTGTTGGCGGCTGACCCCTCAATGGAGAGCTTCGTCTCAGACGGATCGAGGCTGACGGTCGACATCTTCACATCATTGGGCGCAGCAGGGTTAATAGCACTGAGCACATCGAAGATACGCGAGTCAATACTCTTGTCTTTGTGCATCGAGGAGAGCTGAGCTAGTTGGTTCTGGATGGTGACGATCTGGTTAGCATCTTTAACACTACTAATCTTGCCGTACTGGTCTTTGATCTCATTGTCGGTCAGCCACTCGCGGGCACTCTGCGTACCAACATACACCACCAGCAGCGCCACCGCTGCGCCAGCGATGATACTTACGAGAATGGAGAGCGATATCACACCATTGCGCATGCGCTGGGCATGCAGGTATTCGCGCTTAACATCAGGAATGAGGTTAATCTCTATCATGCGTCGTTCCTCCGTTTTGCTAGGCCGACTGCTGTGGCAAACTCTGGTGCGACGTTAGCCAATTGCTCTTGGCTCGTCTGAGGCATATGGATACCGTGCCAGGGGTTACCAGGGGCGGTCGGAACCTCTACCTTGGCCGCAACATACTCGCTGAGATGTGGAATCATCTCGCCAAAGCCCGTCAGTGTAATACTCGACACCTGGGCGCTGGCGTAGCGCGTCTGGAAGAATTTGATTGATTTAATAAGCTCGCTCGCAAAGTTATCCAGCGCACCCTCAATAGCACGCACCACCTGCCCATCGAGCTTATCCTCCGCCAGACCAAACTTGAGAATGAACTGCCGAGCTTGGTCCTCCTGAACGCTGAGGTTTTGTACTGCCGACTTGACGAGACTGCTGACACCAGACGGAATAGTCCGGACGAGGCGCGGTGCTCCACCGTAGATAATGGCGAGGTCGGTCGAGAGTTCACCAATGTCGATCAGCATCACCGCAGCACCGTTTGCCGCTTGCTGAGGCGGCGCAAAGGCCCGCACCATCGCAATTGGGTCGGGCTCGATAGCAATCACATTCAGCCCGAGGCCCTCGATAAACTCAAGCTGATCCTCACTATATCCCTTGGACACACTGCTAATCAGCACCTCTTGCTGATCGCTCGCATGGAGCGATGGCCCCAGCAGCACCCAATCTACCTTAGCATCATCCGCCATCGGCACATATTGGTCTATCTGGTATTTCATCGTGGCACGCAGCTCGGCATCGGAAACTTGCGGCACATCGACCACTGTTGTAAAGGTCTTGTTAGAAGGGAGGCCAATCGCAACATTCTTCGTCTTGATACCACTCTGGCCCACGGCAGTCATAATAACTTCGCCCAGGCGACGGCGCGATTCTGGTGCATCGCTGCTAGTAATACGACGGTCAACGGGCGCATACCCATGTGCTACGAGCTCCCACTCGTCACCAGCTGGTGCCAGCTGCAAAACCCGTACGGCATTGGTGCCGATATCGAGTGCAAAGAAATCGCCCGACCCTTTTTGAAACTTCATACTCATCTATTATACATAAGCGACATTGGTTTAGGCAAGGGGGTTAGTGGAGGAAAATATACTAAACTTGCACTACAAAACTTCCTATCTGCCTCACCCTTATCAGGCATATTAGCGGATCGATATCCCACATGTCGATCGCGCGTTAATGCTCATATGTTATGTGCCAAATCTCTCGCTCTCCACTATTTCTCGACATAATGCAAAGAAAGATAAAGAGCTCTTAACCATGACTACACCTGGGCTAAAACCGCGGTGCGGCTTCTGTTGTAGTGGCGGTAGGGATGGGGAGGTCGTTGTTTTTGTTGTAACGCGAGCCCCACATGAAGACATCGGCGCGTTGGTTGAGTACCTCAGCAGCTTCGGCGAGGTTATCCTTCTCAGCACCAAAGGTGCGGCGCAGCTGGAGCTGGCGCGCCATGATGGTACCGTTGATGGTAAGCTTTTCTTTGCAAGTCTCAGCAGTGAGGCCATTAAAGTACGCACCAACGTGACGGATCTCGTCGCAGGTGGAGATAACTCCCCCACTGCCACCAGTTGGCTGAGCAATCAGCCAAGCATTGACCTCTTTAACATTATGCCGGACGACGATATTCTTGGCCTTAATGACGAGCTGCGAAAGTTTGGTGGCGTCATCGACAGTGGTCGCGCCGTACTTCAGGTCGCCATCGATCGTCACCGTGCCGCTTGCTTCCACCACCAGCGTACTACTACCTGGCAGCGTACCGTGGATGGTAGCATCGCCATTAACGGTACGCACATTGTGGCCAGCAAAGCTCCCCACATCGATAGACATACCAGCCGCTGTGCCCCGGCCAAAGCTTGGTACCTTCACATTGCTCGGTGGTGCCCAGCGGCCAGCTGGCGTAGCGGTATTAGCAAAGGCAAGGCTATCCTTCGAGCGGTCATAATCACCACCATACCCCCGCCGGCCAGACAATACACCACCAGTGGCTGATAGGATTTTGCCGCCATTTTGCGGTGCCATCATGCCATACTCAGCCCAGCTACCATACATATTGCCATCTTTGGTTGTCTTGAGAGTAACGATCTGTGCATCGCCATTACCACTCGCCGCGCCAATGCCGTTACCAACGCGCAAGTCGCCACCCCAGATCTGCACCCATGGTAGCTTCGTCACCGTTACGCAGGCGGGCGAGGAAATACGACGCTCGTTGCCATCGGTGTGTTTATAATTATAATCTTTGATAGCAACGATGCGGCAGATCATATCCCCTACCTTGGCATCGGCCGCGTTGATATCTTTGGTGTCATTCAGGCGCGTGTGGCTCTCAAGATATTTTTTGTTCTCGCGGAAGGTGGGCTCGTTGGTGCAGTCGATCGGCTGCTTGCCGCGCAGCCAGGTGCAGGCTGTGTCGCTGCCGCTGTAGCTACCCAGGGCATAGGGATAGCCGACTGCCGCCCCACGATCGAAGATGCTGCTCAAGCTGCCAAGGAACTGCTGGCGGTGCTGCCCCCGCACGATGAACTGATAAGCCGCGGCTTCGCTCTCGGTGCGGTCTTTGTCGAGGCTTGCACCAGTGTTGTGGATGGATTCGTCAATCCGGCTGGGCGCAATATTCCCACCCTCCAGCGTGGCAAGCTTCTTGCCATCAATTGTGGCCGATGGATAGAGCTCAAAGTCTGAGTGCACACTAGCACACGCCGGGTCGCTGCGCCGCCACGCTGGGTCGCCAGCAATGCCAGGTGACCACGATATCCGTTGACAGAGTGTGCGGCCAACGTCGCTCGTTTGGATACGATAACTCGTGAAGCGGTCAGTCATGCCGCCACTCGGATACACCGTATAAAAGAGCTGTCCAGACTGGCCCGTCACATTGCGCGCCAGGCTATGCCCACCACTATAATTATTGGCAAAGCCGGTGCCATCCATCCCCACCGACACGGTTGCGCTGTTGGGGCCATTGTTGCGGAGATCATGCGCCCAGTAGATTTGTTCACCCGGAAAGGCTCGGACGGATTTTTGCATATTTTGCGTACCAGGCCACTGCTTACCCACATAGCTTTGGCCGTTGATCGTCCAAGGTGGGATGCGCCGCGTGATCGTCACCTTCACATCACTCGTACCACAGGCAATATTCTCGCTGGCGGCAAGGGTACGCCCGCCATCAGTCGAGATACAGCTATACAGGCCAATCCCCACCGTACGCGACTGCCCCACCGGGATATCAAACTGGCCAATGTCGAGTTGCGCTCGCACTTCACCCCCCTGGCTGGTGTATTGGTTTTGGCCACTGACGCGCCCACGGTACATCACGCTCGACTGGACGTTCTTGATACGGCTATTGCGGTTGTAGTTCCAATTCATGTTGCGGTCGAGGTGCATCGAGCTAATGTCGAAGGGACCCGAGCGGTTACCCGAGTAACCCGAGCCACGAATGACAATATCGACGAGGCCTGTCTGATTGTGGTCAATCGATATACCCGACTTATAATAATTCCGCTCGCCAGGCTGCGAAAACCACACTACTGCACAGGGACTGCCACTGCGGCAGAGCTCGGGCAGCTTCGCCTCTACCTCATTGTTAGGCCGAGCTACCACCAGCCCGCCCAGCGCCGCACTCACCCCCACAGCGCACAGTAGCCCCAGCAGGCCAGCACGCACCAGTGATTGGCGGCAAAAATGTACAAATGTCATGCTTATGATTATAGCAAAGTTACGGCGATTGTGCACTGTGTTCATGACGCAAGGCAGAGACATCGCCATATATCCTTATATAGCTCATAAATATCGTTAGCTCTCCCTCCTCACCACTTCATCCGATGGCGTGTGAAAACAGATTGTCATAATCTGTTTTTAGTCCTGGCATCA
>CALICZ010000161.1 GCA_938049075.1 uncultured Candidatus Saccharibacteria bacterium | reverse complement strand
GGTTTCCGCCCCGGAGGAGCATCTGATACTGCTCAGGTGTGAGAGTGATGGTAACATGGGTGTCGCCATTGTCTACGAAGGCACTCTGAATTACTTCAGAGAGACCTGTGCTATTAGTAACGCTGAGAGAAGACCTCTCAAGCGCCCGGTGGCAATACCACCAGCCAAAACTAACGCGTGCGTGGCACGCACTGTAGTAGTTTTGAATGGTGTAATTGTTGCTTGCGATGGCGTTTGGGTCAATGTGAATATTGACCGATGGATTTGCAGTGCTCGATTGAACAAAAGTAATTTTAGACATGGGTATCTCTAAAATATAACTTTTATCCTGAGACGAGAAACCAATCGACACCGCCGTAGCTGGCGTCCACGAGCCTGAGCCATGAATGAAAAAGAAATTTCCATTAAAGCTTATATTGCCAGATGTGCCAGCAAATCGCTCACCGAGTTCGAGCGGATACTGCGTGTCTGACTTAAGGCCGTAATATGACGCAGCTTGCGTTACGCTAGCCGAGGTAGTCTTATCTTGAGGAGTCGGCGTAGATATCATTGAAGCTGAGTATACCATAGCATTTACTACAGCATATAGCACTACCATGATCCCTACAGCACTCACCCACCATTTTTTGGTGTAGCGAGTAAACCAATCCTCGACAAAGAAATCTACAACCATATACCCTATGAAGGTTGCACCAATGGCCATGATCAGTAGGATAGGCTGCATACCATTCATGATAATCACTTTCTTCCAAATACTCTGGGTGGAAACGTACCATCTCCTGCGGGTCGGCGCAAAAGATTAATATATATCAGTATATGGAGGTGGAGTCAAGCAGACAGCTATAGAAATTTTATAAATAGAGCAGTCACTCAGAATGAGTAGCTGCTCTCTTGAGCTATGCTATTTGCTACAACTTAGCATCCTACAACAAAGTCAAAGTAGTCGCGATGAAACGCCTCCCCCTCCTCTTCTTCTACAATGGTAGCTAAAGTTTCGAGTGTTTTAATTTCTGTTTCTGACAAGTGTTTGTTTTGCTTAGATAAGTTAGAGGCAACGCAGAGACATATGTGCTCTAGTGAAATTGCCCACTCGCCGACCCTGGCGTATTCTCTCGCTTCTTCGGCTTGTGATTGAGACAAGTAAGGAGATTCGTCAATATAACTGTAAAGTGCTATCGTTTGTTTAACTTGTTCACTCATGAACATAATTATAGCATAAATCGTTAGTCTGTAGTGTATCGGTTACCTCCTCGGGTTATAAATATAAGTGTAATTATTTAAATAACATTCCAGCGACTCTTATGGGGGCATGTTGCGATATAAAAATTATGGAAATATTGTTGAGGTTCGTGTTGTATCGTGATGTCCGTATGCAAAATAGTGCTGCATTGTGCAAATATGTGCTTATACTCCATACGACCACAGTCTCTCGCGGCATTTTCGGCTTGCAAAGTGCAAGTTTGGGCATGGCTTTGTATTTATTTTTTGGGGCAGATCCAGTATAGTAGAGAGAGTTTATGGCGGGTCGCAATTCGATAGATGGTTTTCGGTCACAAGATGGCGGGGCGGTGGATAGACGTCCTCGCTCGCTTCGTCGTGCCGATGGCTCGATGCCGCGAATGGGTCGCTCGATGACGGGCACGGCTGGCGCTGGCCGCAGTTTGACTACAGTAGAACAGCCGAGGAATTATGCGCCGCGCCGCAGTGCGTCTATCAGTACCAATAACCCCAGCAGTAGCCTAACCGACTTTGACATTAATCCGAGCGATAACCTCTTTGCCGACCTAGAGCAAGGTAGTGGTGGGCGAGGCCGCAGGGGCCGTAAGAAGCCGCAATCGACGCGGCGCAAATGGATCAAGCGTGTTATCATCGCTCTCGTCATTATTGGCGTGGGCTTCGGTGGTATGCTGCTGTGGCGGGCCTTTATGGCGAGCTCACATATCTTTAAGGGTGATATCTTTGGCTTGATTCAACAAAAGGAGCTCAAGGCAGATAGCAATGGCCGGAGTAATATCCTCTTGCTTGGTACATCGGAGGATGACCCAGGCCATGAGGGGTCGTACCTGACGGACTCCATCATGATCTTGAGTATTAGCCAGAGCAAGAAGGATGCCTACATGATTAGTATTCCGCGCGACCTCTACGTCAAATATCACCGGTCATGTAACTCAGGCAATGCAGGTAAGATTAATGAGTACTTCAACTGTGTTAATAGCGACTGGTCGAGCACTGAGGCAGAGGATGAGCGCCAAGCAGCTTCGCGCAAGTTCTTTGGTAATATCGTGGGGTTGGATTTGCAATACAGTGTGCATGTGAACTACACCGTATTGCGCGACCTGGTCTCGGCACTGGGTGGCATCAAAGTAACAATTGAGAGCCGTGATCCTCGTGGCCAGATGGATGGTAACTTCGACTGGAAGTGTAGGGGTGGAAACCCTCGCGCAAGCCATGCCACAATGGTTAAGAATTGCCCGCCGAATGGTCACTTTATCGACTACCCCAACGGACCAGTCAATCTCGATGCTGAGCATACGCTTTATCTAGCGCAGGCACGCGGTGCCTCAGGTATATCGTATGGCTTCGAGCAGTCTAACTTCGACCGCGAGAAGAACCAGCAGAAGGTGCTCGTGGCTATCAAAGAAAAGGCAACGAGTGCCGGCACCCTGACGAACTTTGGTGCGGTGACGGGGATCATTGATGCACTAGGTAAGAACCTCCGTACCAACTTTGAGACAAGTGAGATCCGTACACTTATGTCGCTGGGGCAAAATATCAAGAGTGATGCTATCAAGAGTGTGAGCTTGCTCGATACGCCCGTTGGTGACTTAGTGGTAGCACAGACAGTTAACGGTATTAGCTCGGTCGTACCCGCAGCTGGCACATACGATTATAGCCAGATCCAAGCGTACATCAACAAGACGCTCAATGCCACAGAGGTATCTAAAGAGTCGGCCCATGTTGTTGTCCTCAATGCATCAGGTGCATCAGGGGTGGCTAAGCGCGAGGCAGACAAGCTAGAGAAGCTTGGTATGGTCATTGACAGCATTGATAATGCTCCAAGCAGCGGCAGCGCAGGGAGTAACAAGATCTACCAAGTGGCTGGGAGAGCTAGTGCGCCGAACACGAAGGCCAAGCTAGAGTCGATCTATCATGCTCAGGTTACTACTGGCACACCACCAGTGACTACTGGCAGCCACACGCAGTTCGTTGTCGTGGTTGGCCAGTCCACGACGGGTACTTCGTCGGCAATTAGCAATTAGTGAGTGGTAGTTTAATAAGCCGATAAGCTTCTATTTCGGCGTATAGTTACAAGGCTGTGCAGAGTATTAGCTCTTAACCTTCGAATCAAAATAGATCATTATAATAGCGCTTTCCTTCGTCGAGCAAGGTAGTAAGAAGGGGGTTGTTTCCATCTGTGAAGTACAAAGACGGTGATCTGCCGATTGTATAACATCACTGCTATTGCCAAAATATGGTAGTGTTTGTATGGTGGTTTTATGTTACCCAGCCTTAGCTTTACCTACGACGAGTTGTGCGGGTAAGCTGCGAGATACGAAAATACACCGTCTTATCGCCCATGCCAAAACTGTTGCGTCTTTGTCCACTCAGGATCCTGGGTGGAGA
>CALICZ010000160.1 GCA_938049075.1 uncultured Candidatus Saccharibacteria bacterium | reverse complement strand
GATCGGCTTTGATCGTCGGCAGAGCCTGATTATAGGTATCCTTTTCGTGCTTGGAGGTATTTGCGTCGCAAAGGCTCAGCATGACTTCTCTGTGATGTTCATTATCTTTGGCAATCGCTGCCGTTACTTTTTCAAGCGGACCCTTAGCACTAGTCTCATGTGGTGATGACTGTTGGTCTGTAAATTTTTTCATTATTACTCCGTATGGTGAGCCGCTGTGGCTATGCAGAGCTTATTGCTCGGTTTGTATCATGCATCATATAATAGCATTTGGCGCGAAAGTATTGCAATGAAAGCTGCTTATCCTTGGGCTCACCCATACTCTTTCTGGCATGCGTGGTATACTAGAGCGTATGGACTATAACAAACTCGCACTCGACCTACACAAAAAATATAAGGGCAAAATTACCACCAGCCTGCGCGATAGCGATGAGCTTGACCGCGATAAACTCAGCAGCTACTACAGCCCTGGTGTGGGTGCAGTGAGCAAGGCAATTGCAGATGATCCCGCTACTCTGCCCACCTACACCTGGACGAATAACCTCGTGGCGGTGATTAGCGACGGCTCGGCCATCCTGGGCCTGGGTGACCTTGGCCCCAAAGCCGCCATGCCGGTGATGGAGGGTAAGGCGCTGCTGTTTAAGCACTTTGCTGGTGTGGATGCCGTGCCAATTGTGCTGGATGTGCACCAGCCAGAGGAAATCATCGCTACGGTTAAGGCAATTGCCCCAAGCTTTGGCGCGATTAATCTCGAGGACATCGCCGCGCCCAAGTGCTTCGAGATTGAGGAGCGCCTCAAGGCCGAGCTGGATATCCCCGTCTTCCACGACGACCAGCATGGTACGGCTGTGGTGGTGCTAGCTGGGCTGATCAACGCCGCCAAGCTGACGGGCCGTAGCCTGGCCGATAGCAAATTCGTCGTGGTCGGCGCTGGCGCTGCTGGCACTGCTATCATCAAGCTGCTGCACACCTATGGCGCTCGGCACATTGTGGCAGTCGATAGCAAAGGCATTGTGGGCAGCCACCGCACCGACCTCAACGCCGAAAAAACCGCCCTGCTCGCCTATGTTGATGCCGCGCAACAGGGGTCGCTGGAGGACGCCATGGCAGATGCTGATGTATTCATTGGCGTATCACGCGCTGGGCTGCTGACTCCAGAGCTCGTCGGGATGATGGCCAAAGACCCGATTATCTTTGCCCTGGCCAACCCAGTGCCAGAAATCATGCCAGATAGCGCCAAAGCAGCTGGTGCGGCCGTCATCGCCACTGGCCGCAGCGACTTCCCCAACCAAGTCAATAACGCCCTGGCCTTCCCGGGCATCTTCCGCGGTGCGCTCGATAATGGCGTGCAAAAAATCACCGACGAGCACAAGCTCGCCGCCGCCCAGGCGCTGGCAGCACTGGTCGATGAGCCCACAGCAGACTACGTCATCCCCTCGCCATTTGATGAACGCGTGGTTGAGGCTGTGGCGACGGTTATTCGCTAGGATATCATCACATAGAAACTCTGCAATGGCCGATACTGACATGTACCGGCCATTTGTATTGGGTGCTATTTACTTTGGTAATACATTAGACTGACCCAGCGCCATTACCTCTGATGCGTTTGCGATCTTGCTGGGTAATGTGCTGTAGCATGTCGAGCTGGTGCTGCTTATCACACGCACCGACAAAGAGCAGGGTGTGCTTGATTCCGCGCTTTTTTAGCTGAGATCGCAGATGCCGATTCGGTATCTTGCCAACATTGACGTCCGCAACATAGACACGAATCACATTTGGGCTGACTGTTTTGTTATACCAGATCGTATGCGCTTTATATGGTGAGCTATGGCGTATATCATTGAGCCTGCTCATTGCGTGCGTCTGCTTAAGACCATGCTCATTAAGCGCTGCATCAGCATAATGCGTCAGTCTATCGAGCACTTCACTAACGATGCCCTGCTGCTTTTCTTTTGTCTCGTAGCCGGCCATCTGGTGCTCGATATCTTTGGCTGCTTTTGTCCGGCAGTCGAGCACAAGCACTCCAGACCCATTATCGACAAGCACATCAACAGATGGCAAGCGCTCACCGTCTCGGCCAAGCCACGGAGCAATCGCCGCATCCAACTGCACCTCTGTTATCGCCCGCTTTTGCTCGTGTGTTTTGCTATGGCTCACTGCTTTGTAAGCTGACTCAGCTGCTCGCGGAGTTGTCTTGCGTAGAGGTGCATCAAGCTGCTTGACGGCCGCGTGGTCGGCCTGACGGCACTCTGGCTGGTAACCATCAAGCTGTTGCTCGAGCCAGCGCAGCGCGTCGATAACCGCATTATCCGACTCGGTAGCAAGCTGCTGATGAATCGCCTGCTTCAGGTCGTCACTCCAGAGCCGATCAGCACACTCAAGGGCAAGGTCATCAACGATTTCTTGGTCTGGCCGATCGTACCATTGATGTATTTGTCTTTGCAATTGTTTGATGACCGGCGCTTCGGTAGTGATATGCTGACTGAGCCTATATAACCGTTTGCTATAAACAAGTTGGAAATACTGGTGGACGTTGGCGACTGGTTTTGCCTGCGTATATAATGCCTCGTATGCGCTCGCAAAGGCTGTGAGGTACGGGGTCTGTGCACTGCATATATCATCGACCTCTGTCTGGCTCAGTTCATACTGCTCGAGTGTGCGGCGATCCGTATCTATCGCTGGGCGCAATTGCTGAGTTGCTCTTTCGACAGCCTGCTGGGCAAACTGCTGATATACCTCTGTTGCGGCATGCGGATCAAGCTGCTTTTTGCGTCGCCAGCTCTTGACAGTCGGTACTGATACATCGTACTGGCCACTCCAGTCGGCCCCTCGACTATCACCAAGAAATATCGTTTCTATTGCCGCTAAATGCTCCAGCACAACTTCTTCATACTGGTGCACTACCAAGTCTTTTGACCGTTCTTTTGCCTCTGGGTATAGCCGTTGGTTTGTAAATTTCCACGCGTCTTTATCGTGTGGGTTATTATTATAAATACGCGACATGAGATCAGTCAGATTGATCGGGTCGATTCGATACTTACCAATGCTTGTCACTGCACTATCAAGAGATATGGCAAGACCATTCTTAAAAGATCCAGTGCGCGCTGCCTTGCTATCTATCTTTTCTAAGACGCTATTCATAACATCAAACGCTGCATAAATACACGCCCCTTTTTCGGTTAGCTCTTGTTCGCTACACTCCCTCACGGGCTGCTCTTGCGAAGGGTACTGTTCGCTCGATAATCGATTCGGCTTTAACATGTGCTATTATCGTAGCAGAATATATGACAGGCGTCAAAGTTATGAGACAGCACGTGTCACTTGACACACAGACATATCAATGGTGATATGACTGCAAAGTGTACACCGTCTATATCACCCGCCCGACTTCTTCCAGCGTTGTCTCGCCGCGCAGGGCAGCAAGGACGCCAATTTGTTCGAGGGTGAGCATGCCTTCGCGCTGGGCGGCTTTTTCGATGACGTCTGGGTGGACGTCGGTAAAGTCGCCGCGGATGAACTTCTGAATACCTGGAGTGACGATAAGCTGCTCCATAATCACCATGCGGCCCTTGTAGCCAAATGGCGCATCATCGCTCGGTACTGGCCGCCAGAGCTTGAAGGTGTCGAGATCCGGATGCTCCACCTCTTCAGGAATATCAGCTAGGACTCGCTTGACATAGCTCCGCGTGGCGTCGTCTGGCTCGTAGGCCTCTTTGGTCTCGTCCACGAGACGCCGCACCAAACGCTGCGCCACCACAAGGCGGATAGCACTGGCAAAAATCGGGTTCACACCAATCAGGTCGATCATTCGACTAAAGGCTGCACTACTGCTATTGGCGTGGAAGCTCGACATCACCAAATGGCCAGTAATCGACGCTTGAATGGCAGTGCGCGCCGTATCGACATCGCGGATCTCACCTACCATCACGACATCTGGGTCAAGCCGAAGCACGCTGCGCAAACCCTCACCAAAGCTTCCACCGGCGGTGGTATTGATTGGGATCTGCGAGATACCAGCCAAGCCGTATTCGATCGGATCCTCTAGCGTAATAATCTTACGATCGGTCGTGTTGAGGGCATTGAGCATACTATAGAGCGTGGTAGACTTACCCGAGCCCGTTGGCCCGACCATCAGCACAAGGCCGCGCGGATGGCTGATGATTTCATCAATCTGCTGGCGCTGCTTGGGCGGAATACCCAGCAAGTCGAGATTAAGCAAGCTCTCGTCAAAGTTAAAGAGACGAAGCACGGCATCTTGCCCATACATGGTTGGCACAGTCTCAACGCGGATATTGAGCAAGTGCGTCGCATTGCCATGCGTCACGTCCTTTTGGATATGGCCAGACTGCGGCTCCATCGAAGCACTCGACACACCAGCACGGCTGGCGAGCTCACCCATGATCACGCGGTAGCGGCTGCGGCTGATCGTTGCTACCGGGTGGAGTGCACCATCGACACGGAGGCGGATCCGGATATCATGGCGTTCATTCTCGATGTGGATGTCGCTCGCACCAAGCATATCCGCCTGGTTGATCAAGAAGTCGAAAACCTCCTCGCTGCTCACTTGCCCAAGTGTCTGGCTCACCTCAGCGATGGTCTCGCTATCACCCGCTTTGGCAATCTTAATGTCGTCATAGACAATCTTCTTTGGTGGGTCGAAGCGGTTCATCAGTACGCGGTAGGCACTGAGACTAATCAAATAGAATTCGACAGGTAGCCCCCGGTCTTGATACGTGCGCCGCGTCCGCTGGATAACCGACTGAGGCGTTTGTGTCGTAACGGCAAACTGATATGATTCCTGCTCATTGCCATCAGTCAGCGGCAGCATATAGAGGTTGTGCATCTCCTCGATCGTCATTAGGTCGCGTGCTAGTGGCAGTGTCTCCTCAATGGGGCGCATATCAAGGTACTTAAGGCCAAGAATGCGCGATCGTTGCTCGGTCGACGCCTCATCTTGCTGGCGACGACGTTGTTGGACTTCATCTTCATTCATCCTTCTTAGTGTAACAAAAAGCTCGTGGTAAATATAGGGGGTAAATCCAAAGCACTTTAGGTATAATATAACTATGCTAGAGATTATTGTTATCGCGCACAACATCCGCTCAACGCACAATGTCGGAGCGATCTTTCGTACCTGCGAAGGATTTGGTGTGCAGCGGCTTATTCTCAGTGGCTACACACCCTATCCCGATCTTTCCCTTCAGCCAACTCCACCGCACTGTGCCTACCACCTTGAAGAGACAGTGCGAGCCGACCCACGTTTGCCGCACATCCGCGAAAAGATCACTCGGCAGATCCACAAAACGGCGCTTGGTGCCGAAGCTCTCGTACCGTTCGATTACCAGCCAGAGTTCGACCTTGAGCAGTTTGCCGGCTATCGCATTGTTGCGCTTGAGCAAGCTCCTACTTCTATTTCTCTCCAGCAATATCAGCCACCAAGCAAGCTCGTCCTTTTGCTTGGCGAAGAAGTCCATGGTATTCCGGCCGAGACGCTTGCGCTCGTGGATGACATTATCGAGATTCCGATGTATGGACAGAAGGAATCATTTAACGTATCGGTCGCGACCGGTATCGCGCTCTATGCGCTCACAACTGCTGGATAGTTGCAGCATATATGTACCCATTTTGTTTGCGTTGTGACAAATATCGGGTTATACTAGCAGTAGGTGGCACGACCAAGCCACCGCACACAGCTTGCCTGTGCTTGAGCTTATTTCGCTCGCCTCGCAAGTATCTGGCCTCGCGCCGCCCTGGTCGTAGACGCTACTGTTCGAAGTAAAAATTACACGCGCAGCCAGCAGACTCCCAGGGCGGCGCGAGTCACCCCCCCTACGCGGAGGGGCAGCATTATTTAACAACAACGCAGTCTTTACCGAGGATTTGTGCAAGTTCATTTTGTAGCCGCTGCTGCGCGTCGACCCGGAATGGCAGGCGAATCGCCGATGTTTTGTCATCACCGAGCATCATAATAATATCGTGCTGGCCCGGGTTTTGTGTACACAGCTGCTTAAACTTCGTAAGAGCAGCCATATCATCGGGGTTCTTGACCCGCACATAGACCGTTGGGAGCGTATCAAGCGGTTTGGGCGGCGGCCCTACTGGCACTGATGCAACTGCACGTGCCGATGCTTGTGCTGAGCGCTGGGTATTTTTTTGCGATGATGACCGGCGGCGCGGCGTAGCTGCTGGGCCGGTTGGTGCAGACATCGTGCGACCAGTTGCTTGATATTCGGCTAAGTCTGTATCGGTCACGACGGTGATTTCATTGGCAATTAGCTTTGCTTCATCACCAAGGTTGCCATCACGATCGCGCGCGCTCACCTTGCCGCTGGCAGTGATTACCACATCTTGCTCCAGCTGACCAGCAAGTTTCTCATACAGGTTTGGGAAGATGATAATCTCACTCT
>CALICZ010000159.1 GCA_938049075.1 uncultured Candidatus Saccharibacteria bacterium | reverse complement strand
TAGCCCACCGAACATAGCTCACTGAATTCGTGCTTCGATCTGATCGTAGTGCCATTCTAATACACTCTCGGATTGAGTAATTAATCCGGTTCAGTTTGAGCGTGGTTGGTGGGCTATGTTCTTTGATCGAAGGAAATTAGTTGAACACTCTATGTTATTATTCTGTTATTTTTACGACATTCTTTCCATACATTTAGCGGTATAATGGTCTGCAGACACGCTAGAAAATAACAGAAAGGATTATTAGTATTATGAAGGGCGAGCAACTCGCTTTTGTTAAAAGTGACGGCATTACGCTCGCAGATTGCGACAATGTTGTCACATCCTACGGTTTGCAAACAGCGCTCTTTCCGCGCAATATCCCCTCGCGCGAGATAGCGCGACATTTGCCAGATGAGCTGCAATTTATGGCAACGAACGAAATGCTCGACGAGGCCAATATTTTCAGAGGCTACAATATCCATCGCATCTGCTACAATAGAAGAGACGTATGAGCAAATCCCGTTCTACCAAGCCACCAGTACCAGCTATTGTCAACCGCCGCGCGCGGTTTGATTATGAACTGAGCGACGACATAGTGGTTGGCATGAACCTGACCGGTCTAGAGGTCCGCGCCGCGCGCGAGGGCCACGTGCAACTCAAGGGGGCATATGTGACGATTCGCAATAGCGAGCTGTGGCTCAATAATGCCAGCTTCTCACTGCGTCACAACGAGCAGGGCCAACCAAATGCCCGGACAGTCAGCACTAGTGCACGTAAGCTCCTGGCAAAGCGGCGGCAGATCGAGCAACTCGCTGCTCGCAAGAAGGACGGCTATACCATCGTCCCCACGAAGCTCCTCACTAGTGGCCGCTATATCAAGCTCGTCATTGCCCTCGGTAAGGGTAAGAAACGCTACGACAAGCGCGAAACCATCAAACGCCGCGATGTGGAGCGAGAGCAGCGACGAGCAGTGAGGCAGTATCGCTAGTAGAATCTTAAGAGAGCCTAGCCTAGGCTTTCTGAAGCCTCAATATTTAGATTGTTAATAATCGTACACACTAAAGAGAGAACAAAAACTCACCACATGATCAGTGGTGAGTTTTTAATAGCAAGCATCATCTACTCTTCTTCGAGCGCATTATGGCTGGCAATGAGCGACTCATACAGCGCCACAACCTTCTTTGCCATTGTCACAGAATCGAACTGGCGCGCTACCCTCAGCGAGCCACGAGACAATTGCTCGAGCTTATCGGGGTGAGTAAAGAAATCATTAAAGACCTTGGCAAAGTCCTCACCCTCAATCCCATCGGTCAGGATGGCATTTTTCTTGGTCAGGCCCTCGGTCATGCGCTCATCGCAGTAGACGATCGGCAGACCGCTTGACGCCGCCTCGAGGAAGGTCATCGGCTGGTTATCAAAGTGATACGACGCGAGAGAGAAGACATCGGCTTGCTTCAGCAGCGCAGCCACTGTATCGCTTGGCTGCATCCCCGTAAAGATCACCCGCTCTGCCACGCCAAGTCGCTCGGCACAGGCGCGCAGCTCTGCCTCGTATGGGCCACCGCCGACTAGCACGAGCTTCACGTTCTCATCTGGAATATGCGGCAGAGCTTCGACAAGTGCCTGCTGGCGCTTCTCAGGACTCAGGCGCGCCACCGAGATAATAAATTTATCGTTCGGGCCTTTCGTGATAGGCGAATCCGCTGCCGAAGCATCGTGATAACGCTGAGTATTGATACCATTTGGGAAGACGTGGCATGGCGTCGTGAGGCCGCCGTCCTCCACCAGTATCTTGGCCAGGTGCTGCGATGGCGATATACAAGCATCACACTGGTTGGCAAAAGCTGCTGTGAGCCGCCACCCCTGACGCGAGAGCATCTCGCGGATTGCACTCTTGCCCATACCATGGAGCTGCTCACGCGAGGTGACTGGCAAGATCGGCTTCGTCCGGAAGACAACAGGAAAGGCGACCGAGAGCGCAATCACCCCAGCCGTCACCATAAACGGATAGTCGTCGATCAGCTCGCTATAGAGCGTGTGAATCGTCGTGACGTGGGGGATGCGCTGCCGCTTGGCCACACTGTGGGCCAGCACACCCATATAGAATTGCATTTGGCTGTGGACAATGTCGAATTGATAATCGTCCAGCTTCTTGGCTAGGCCAGGGTAGATGACAGCCGTCTCGCGCTTATCAAAGACGTAATTCTTCGATGATGGCAGGCGGATGACATGGTCATCGTGGTCGTCATAGCCTTCGCACTTTGGCGCAATAATGTATACCTCATGCCCCAGCGCCTCAAGCGCCTGCCTCAAATTAACCGTGGATGTCGCCACGCCATGGACTGATGGCAAATAGTCATCAATAAAGATTCCGATTTTCATAGCTATTATTATAGCATACTTCTCTGTTATTTGTGGCCAAGCTCGAGAATCTTACCGAAGTAAGCTGGGTTGCCAGCCACTACATTGTGCGTACTATCGCCAATTTCCGCTACGCGCAAATCAGCCTTCGGATAGAGCTCACTGACTGATTGCATCAGGTTTGCTGCGTCACCTTTGCGATTCATTCTGCTCAGCTCTGGCGAGACCAGCGTGATTGGCGTACCTTCAGGCAATGAACCGACTGCAGAGAGCAGGTCGAGGTTGAAGCCCTTGGTCTGTGCCATCGCCGAGATGTCTTTTAGCTGCACTGCCAGAGGTGGTCGGGCAATCTCTGGTGCGTCTTTGACATGATCCCAGGCTTTGCGGGCAGCAGCATCGTATGAATTCTTGATATAGCGCTGCATATGCACAGCCTCTACCCCTTGCGCCATAGCAATCCCCAGCTTGCCAAGCGACCAGCAGCTGCTTGGTGGCTCATCGAGTATGAGCTCGGCGATCTTTTGACTTTCGCTAAGCGCAGCTGGCATTGCTGTAGCCAGGCGAGCTCCATATGAATGACCAATCGCAATAACCTCGTCACTATCGGCCACCACTCTATCAACAACTGGTGCGACCTCTTCGGCCAATGCCGCAAAGCTGCCCTCTCTCGCTATCTTGTGTGCAATTGGCTCGCGCAAAGCACTAGTTGGCGTAGTAACAATGTTAGGCATTTTGCCGTCTTCGTCTTGCAATGCATGGGCAATTTCTGCCATTTCTTGCTGCGCTACCTCTGTATACGCATTACCACCCCAGCCCATACCGTATATAACAGTCAAGCCGCTTGACGCCTCGCCCATCTGCGTCAGGACAAGCGCGCCCTTACCAAGGTTATTAGGCAGCTCACGCTGCTTCAGCGTCTCAAGTAGTCCAGCACGCCCCCCCAGGTTGGTTGGAGGTCCATCATCCCTTTTTCTTGGCGGACAAGCTTGCCGCCATGATATGTGTTGTGTGTGATCGGCAAATCCTGCCCAGTGTAGTTTGGCTTTCTCATAGGTGTTATAATCCTTTGTATTAGTTGTACTACACTATGTAGAATGCGTCAAGCCAAGCGCAGTAGTATGCTAGCAAGCGACATCCGGGTAGCTCTCAACCGCCTCAAACTGTAGTAAATGGCCAGCTTGCGGGGCGCATATGAAGTCTGCCTCAGGCAGAAGCTCATGCATGATATCAAGCGTCTTCGATGTAATAATATTATCTTTACCACCAACGATGACAGTTATATTGTGCTGGTACTCTTGTGGTATGTGGCGTGCGTAGGGGCTTTGGTTGTAGAGGAGTGTGGTGAGGACTGCCGAATCCCTGAGCGTTAGAGAATCCTTTTTGTAAGTTTCGGATTCGCGCAGCCACTGCCGAGCATCGCGGCGCTGCGTCTTGAGGCCAGCTGCCACTCGTATATATTGAGCAACTTTGAGGTTATAGGCATCCCAGCCCATTTTTTCTGGGACTTTGTTGGATAGCTTTTGCAGTATATCTGCCAGCTTCGTTGTATCTGGGGTAGGGCAGGCCAGGATGATCTTCGTCTGGGGCGAGATGATACCGGTGCTCATTGCATAATACACCACCGAGGCGGAAAAAGACGTGCCAATCACCACATCTGGCGTGCGGCCAATTTGCGCCACCACATGAGCAAACCACTGGCCAAGATCCTGATAATCCCGCAGTTCGGGCTGTACCGAGCCACCATGCCCAGGCAAATCAACGGCATAGACTGCATAGCCAAAGTTTACATATCGCTCAGCCAGTGGCATCATGTCGAGCTTGCCACCCGTCACACCGTGGAAAATAAGTACAGCTTTGTCTGCGGTAGTATTGCATTCGTACCAGCATACCCCCTGAGCTGTCTTTTCTTGGCAGCCAAGCATATGGCGCAGCTCTTGCAATGTTGGGATAGTTTGATGCTTCATAACGACCCCTTATTATAGGTTATTCCTCAGCTCGGTACAACTATCTGCTATACTATATACTACTATGCGTACAAATCATCTCTCTGTTGCTATTGTCTTGGACGATAAATTCCCCTCAGCCAGCGGTGTGAGCCGGTCAATCCAGACCCAGATCGAGGAGCTCACCCAGCTTGGCCACCATGTCACGCTCATTGCACCCCAGACCGATCTTGAGCCGCCAGAGCATGCCACAGTAGTGCCCGTTGCTTCGTTTCGGTTTCCTGGGTTGCCGCTCCATACACGCATTATCTATGCCTCTCGTCGGGTAGCACGAGCAATCAGCCAAGAGCACCATTTTGACATCATCCACAGTCAAACCGACACTGGTGCACTACTGCTCGCAGCCAACATAGCCCGAGCGCAGGGTATCCCACATATCCATACCTTTCACACCAACATGGCTGGCTCACACACGATGCCAGTGCCAACATTCTTTGCCAGCCTTGGGTTTCGGCTCTGTGCGCTGCTAACCGCTCGGATTCATCAGCGTCATTTACACAGCCAGCGCATAACTGCCCCGCAGCTTGCTCGCGAGAGCCGGATTGGGCGATTTGATTGGCGTACTCAGGCCATCATCGCCCGCGCCGTCGATGCGTCCACCACGCCATCACACTATATGTCTGCGTATATTCGCGCTGCTGCAGGTGATGTAGACCTACCTGGCGCAATTATACCAACAGGATACAACCGCACGTTTGAGGCCTATGCGCAGGCTACCCAACGCCAACGCCAAGATGATGGCAAAATTCGCTTTATCACCATTAGCCGCCTCGTTAAAGAAAAACGCCT
Organism: uncultured Candidatus Saccharibacteria bacterium; assembly: GCA_938049075.1. Classification (GTDB taxonomy): domain Bacteria; phylum Patescibacteriota; class Saccharimonadia; order Saccharimonadales; family Saccharimonadaceae; genus Saccharimonas. The sequence continues at coordinate 1,271 of CALICZ010000159.1, read as the reverse complement.
CGATGTTATCATCCAAGCCTTCCAACAAGCAGCTATCCCGCATAGCGAGCTCTACATTGTCGGCGATGGAGCAGAATCCAAAAGGCTAACTCGACTCGCGCAGAGCTCTCCCAATATTATATTTACTGGCCACGTTGGTGGCCGCAAAGCAATCGTCCAGCTCTTGCGCGACGCTGATGTATTTGTACTTGCCTCGTATCGGTTTGATAACCAGCCTATCGTCATTCCTGAGTCTCTCGTCGTTGGCGTTCCTATTCTCTACTGCGATGACCGGCTTGACGTTGGTCTTAATCAGGGCAATAGCCTCCTCGTCCAGCCAGATACCGCCAGTCTCGCAGCAGGCATGCAGCAGATTGCCGAGCCAACTTACCATCAGCAGCTCGTTGATGGCACAAAGAGTGTTTTGACCGAGCTATCACCCCAGGCTACTGCCACTGCTTATGCACAGCTCTATCAGCAGACGATTAAGCAATACCACAAAAGATAGACCGCTCGCCACAGAGCCATATCATCTGCTATACTACCCCTATGACTACCTTATACTCGTGGAACGTCAACGGCATTCGTGCGGTGATTAATAAGGGCGAATTTGCCCGCTTTATGGCGGCGCACAACCCCGATATCCTGTGCCTGCAAGAGACCAAAGCGCAGCGCCAGCAGGTGGAGCTGGACCTGCCGGGCTACCACGAGCACTTTTATAGCGCAGCCAAGAAGGGCTATAGCGGCACGGCAGTCTTTAGCAAAACCGCACCAGTGCAGTGGCGCGATGGCCTGCCAGCCGAGCTGGTAGAGCAGTTCCAGCTCGCGGCAGATAGTTACGGCAGCCCAAACGATGAAGGCCGTGTCATCACAGCGGAATTTGCTGGCTTTTGGCTGGTAACTTGCTACACACCCAATAGTAAAGGGGACTTAAGCCGGCTTGCCCTGCGCGCCAAGGCCTGGGACCCTTGCATGCTGACGTACTTGCAGGGGCTGGAGGCTGGCCAGTACGGTCCGGCCAAGCCCGTGCTCTACTGCGGCGATATGAACGTCGCCCACCAGCCAATCGACCTTGCCAACCCACGCGCTAACCGGGGCAAGCATGGCTTTACGGACGAAGAACGCGCTGGCTTTCAGCACTACCTAGACGCTGGCTTTGTGGATACCTTCCGTGCTGCCCACCCCGGCCAAACCGATGCCTACACCTGGTGGACACACTGGGCCAACGCCCGGGCCCGCAACGTAGGCTGGCGGATCGACTACTGGCTAGCCTCGGCGGCACTCGCCCCGCG
>CALICZ010000158.1 GCA_938049075.1 uncultured Candidatus Saccharibacteria bacterium | reverse complement strand
CGGGCGGCCTCACGCGTTTCCGCTCCGAGCAGGGCCCAGGTGTCCTGCACTGACTTGGCGGTGTAGCTCTTGCCGCTGAGCTGCTCGAGCTTTTCGATGATAGGCCACATCAGGCTAATCTTAAAGACGTCGGGGTCGTTATTGGCCGCCGCCGCAATGCGCTCCAGGCCTGAGCCGTGGTCGATATTCGGCTTATCCAGCGGGACAAACTGCCCCTCGGCCACCTTCTTGTATGCCATAAAGACGTTGTTGCCGATCTCCATAAAGCGTCCGCAGTCGCAGTTAGGATGGCAGTGCTCACCAAACTTCGGGTCGTGTTCAATGAAATCAAACTCATAAAACATCTCGCTGTCGGGCCCGCATGGGTCACCGACTGGCGTCGTCTCGGGCCCACCGTTGCGGCTCCACCAGTTTTTGCTGCCATCGTAGTAGAAGATGCGCTCACCTGGCTGGATGCCACGGGCTGCGCCGCGCTCTTCGCTGCCGATGTCAGCACTTTTCGCTTCGATCCCCTTTTCGGCAAATTTCTGCCGCCACAGCTCGGCTGCTTCGGTGTCTTTGGCGATATTATACTCAGGCGCACCAATGAAACATGTTACATACAGGCGATTCGGGTCGAGCCCTACTTCCTCGGTGAGGAATGTCCACATCCACGTAATCTGCTCTTTCTTAAAGTAGTCGCCCAAGCTCCAGTTACCGAGCATCTCGAAGAAGGTCGTATGGCGGTTGTCGCCAATATCGTCGATGTCTTGAGCACGCAAGCAGGTCTGCGAGTCGGCGATGCGCTTGCCCTGCGGGTGTGCCTCACCCAGCAGATATGGGATCATCGGCTGCATGCCCGCACCAGTAAAGAGTGTCGTTGGGTCGTCGGTTAGGATGAGCGGGGCCCGCTTGATAATGGCGTGCTGCTGCTTGGCATAAAATTCGAGGTATTTGTTGCGGATATCTTGAGCATTCATAGGGGGTATTATAGCACGGACGCACTGCCCCGTGCATCTTTGGTGGTGTGATTATAAAAGCTCTCCATAGCGAAGCGTGCTACCGCTTGAAACACTACTGTACAAAAATCGACTCATTCAAGAGCCGATTTTTGCGCGATCGTACTTATTTCTCACGTTTAAAAAGCTTGTTGCGATGACGCCACAGGCCAATTGCCCCACCAATGAGAGCAGTCCCTGCCCCACCGAGGAGCCAGAGGTTGGCACCCGTGTCAGCAAGCGCAGCTGCTACAGGGTGTGTCTGCTCGGGTGTGTGGGCTGCTGTCTTTGGTGCGGCGGCAGCTTGCAGCGGTTGTTGTGGTTGCAGCGCAGTGCGGATTGCATCAACCCGTCGCTGCAGTGCCGTCTTGGCTGCATTATCTTTGACAGTATCGACCACTGCTTGGGTTGTTGCAAGCAGTGCAAGATCTGGCTTAGCTTCGAGTGCATCAACGGCTTGCGTGGCTGTCTTTTGGCGTGCTTGATCCTCCTGGATAGCTGTAGCTATAGCAGTGGTGAGCGCCTTGGTCGCTTTGGTAAGCTCTGGCGTTGTGGTTGCTTTGAGGTTTGCGAGGCGATCTGCCTCTGTCGCTGCTGCAGCAACGTCCTTGTCTGCTGCGACGTAGGCTGGCGCGGCAGCAAGCTCTTGCTTGGCTTTGTCGTAGTCGGTGTGGTCGACGCGGAGGTCATCGATTGCTTGCTGAAGCTCTTGCAAGGCTTTGTCGATCACAGCCTGAGGAGATGTCTCATCAGCCACCACAGCACGAGCAATAACCTGCTTGGATATTGCCTCCGCCCTCGTGTGTGGGCTGTAGCCATCCAGCACCAATGGCTCGGCTAGCTTCGCTTCGAGCTTTTCAGTGGTTGTGATCTCTACCTCGCGTGTTACCTCTGCTTTATTATTGGCATTATCGACCGCGCGGTAGGTGATTGTATATGTGCCTGGCTTTGGGTTTGCAAGGTCAAGATTTTTTGCGTCGATAACCACGCCATCGCTATTAACACCTGTTCCGTCCGCCCCATCATTCGCTGCCACAGTACGCACAGCATCGACAATCGAGCGGCCCGCTCGCGCCACGAGCTTCTCTGGCTTGGCTGGCGTAAAGACTGGTGCGGTAGTGTCAGCATCAGCATACGCCCGATGCGCCACAAGCTGCGGTCCCACAAGCCCAATGCCACTAACGACGACTGCCGCCGCAGCAATAATTCTCATCCGAGAGTGAGTGTGTTTTACCCTCATAATAATCCCCCTTATGGTTGTCTATAAGTGTCAGTATACGAAACTGCTGTTTGGGTTGTCAACAGAGTTACTTCTGAATGGTCGTGCGATATATTTCCTGCTACTTAAAGGGAAAATACATGCCTTGCAGAATAGCCTCTCTGTTTTCACTCATTGTTGAGGTAATACAGCAGCTATAAAGCCACGGAATCGACAACAATCCCTCCGCCAAGACACTCTGTCCCGCGGTAGATCACGGCTGACTGGCCGGCTGCCACGGCCCGCTCAGGGTCACTGAGGTGGAGGGTGGCTTGAGCCTGGGCTGAATCATACTGCAACGTGCATGACCTCAGCTGGCCACGATGGCGCAGACGGACGGTCAGCTGGTCGCTCGCCGCTGGTGCGCCATGAATCCAGTGCAAATCGCCCACCAACACATCATGACGCCACATTGCTTCGTCATTCATATTGCGACTCACGTATACCACATTTGCTGCCATGTCCTTACCGACAACGTAATAGGGCAAGCCGCCGCCAACATCCAGTCCATGGCGCTGGCCTAGGGTGTAAAAGATCGCACCATCGTGCTGGCCTAGCACTGCCCCCGTTTGCTTGTCGATAATATCGCCCGGGCGAGTGGATACATACTGATTTAGGAAGTCTCGCATGCCGACATTACCAACAAAGCACACTCCCATTGACTCCTGCTTGCGCGCTGTCCAGAGGCCACGCTCAGTAGCCATGTGCCGCACCTGCTGCTTCGTATAGCCACCAAGCGGGAAGAGTGTATGGTGGAGCGCATTATTCGTCACGCGGTAGAGGAAGTAAGTCTGATCTTTGGCTGCGTCGGTCGCGCGGTAGAGGCGATCGGGCTGGAATGAATGTTCTTGACTAGTCGCCGCGCTGTCATCCTCTACACATGCGCCACCGGTTTGCGCATAATGGCCAGTAGCAATGAGGTTAGCCCCACGCTCGCGCGCCGTATCGAGAAAGAGCCGAAACTTAATCTCTTGATTGCACATAATGTCGGGGTTAGGCGTGCGCCCAGCTTGGTACTCGGCTAGCATGTAGTCTACCACCTTGTGCTTGTAGTCGTGCTCAAAATCAAAGACGATAAAGTCGATACCCAGCTGCACTGCCACCCGCTTGGCGTCGGCCAAGTCTTCCGCCCAGGGGCACTGCATGCCAGGTAGGTCTTGGCTCCAGTTTTTCATATATACACCGGTCACGTCGTAGCCCTGCTCAACCAGCA
>CALICZ010000157.1 GCA_938049075.1 uncultured Candidatus Saccharibacteria bacterium | reverse complement strand
CTCACCACCTCGCTCGGTAGTATGGGAGCAGAACTCAAGTCGTCACTCAAAGATGCAAAGATCAAGACCGAGCTAGTCGGCGATGCCAAAAAGACCGAAAAAGCCTACTCCGACAAACTCTCCAAAACGCTCGAAGACGCTTACCTGACTGGCGCGCTCGACCGCGTCTACGCACGTGAAATGAGCTACCAGCTATCCATCCTCAAGAGCTACCTCCAAAAGCTCAAAACCGCCAGTGGCAACCGCAAAGCCATCGCCGACTACGTCGCCACCAATAGCAAGACGCTCGACGCCGCTACGAAGTCGTTTAGCAACTTTACCTCAACGAAGTAGAAACATACGCTACCCTATCGACAAAAGAAGCTCGCCTCTCTGGCGAGCTTTTGCTGTGCTGGGATAATGTGCCGGTGCATACAATAAGTGTTTGCTCTCCATCGCATACTGATAAAAAGCAGAGCGCTCACAAAAAGTGAGCGCACCTACACTGGCGCATGTATTCTCCCTAAGAAACGTGCGTACTACTCCGTCACCAGCCGGTAGCTGAGCCGCGCTAGGTCAATTACCTCATCATTACTCAACTGGCCGCTGCAAATAACGGTGATCCAATGCTTTTTGTTGAGATGATAACCTGGCTGGACCGACTCATACCGCTCGCGCAAAGTGCGGGCAAGCTGCGGGTCGCACTTGAGGCTGACGCGCAGTGGCTGCGACCCTTCGGCAACCAGCGCAAACATCTTCTCCTGCTGGCCAGGCACGTCCTTGTGCCCTACCTTGTACACCGCGATATCGTCCCCAAAGGGATAGTCGAGCCACGCCCCGGGCAGGCTGAGCAAAAATTCTTCGAGCTGCTTATGTGTCATAGCACTATAATACTACAACCACTTATGCCGCACAAAATACCCCACCATCGCCAGTGGTATGAGGACGATAAGGCCGACCATCAGCCAGAAGGCGATGTCACTGCGAAATGGCAATTGCACGAAGTTCATCCCGCCCAGGCCCGTCAAGAACGAGACTGGCATAAAGACAGTGGCAACCAAGGTCAGGCGCTTCATTACATCGTTCATACGGTTAGACACCACCGAGAGGTACATATCGAGCGCGCTCGTAAGGAGGTCGCGCATCGTGTCGATGAGCTCGTCGTAGGCCTCGGGCAGCACTTCACGCATCTCCGCGAGCGGCCGCGGGGTGCGAATGCCAGCCACCACGTCCTCGCCCTGGGCGTTGACGAGGAACTCGCCGTAGAGTTCCTTGGCGCCCGTCGACGGGTTGCGGGTGAAGCACACGCCGGTGGCGGAGTCATCACCGCGG
>CALICZ010000156.1 GCA_938049075.1 uncultured Candidatus Saccharibacteria bacterium | reverse complement strand
GTTGTTTCTCGAGAGTATAGAGAATTTGGCCTCCTTCTGCAAGCTGAGCAAAGAATTTGTCTGCTTCTTCTCGACTATCTGGATATATAACCAACCATTGGTTGGGCTGGTGGTTACGAGAAATAGACAGATCATTGAAGACACCAATATCCTCCCCATTGAGAGTCAGATTCTCAATATCCAAAGCAATCCAGGCAATTTTATTTCGCTTTTCTGCCGGAAGGCTCGCTGGATCCAGCATATCACTGGCTCGAGCAACCCCTTTTATCTCTGTCTGAAAAAGGTCTGCATAAAAGCGAAAGGCTTCTTCAGCCTGACCATTAAAACTCAAAAATACTCCTAATCTCATTGTTGTTCCTCCGATATTTACGTTTGAGAATGCATTCCTACCAGTAGTTTATCAACTATGATAAAAAATTTCTTATTCTCAATTGCGCTTGTGTGGCAAGGGAGCGCATGACAAAAACCGGAAGATTAATTGTGATAGGTGGATCGCTCGGCAAGGGCCTACGCATGAGGATTTTCTCCTGACAGACGCTATCTCCTGTAAAAACGAGAGGCTCGTCACTCCCCCAGCGAAAGTTATGTTTCAAGACATAATTTTTGGTCAGGCGTAAATCCTCCAGTAATTCACAGGCCAAAAGATAGTAGTGGCCATTAGGTACATTAGTAAAAGTAAACCGCCTCTCCTGGCGCAGCGCCACTCCAATAACTGGCGCTTCTTTTGGCATACGAGTCTTAAAAAGCCCGATGCAGCTAATACGAGGCTCATAATCAGCAGGATAAATAAGCTCTACTGTCAGGCGATTGTCGCTTCGATAGTGAGGATCTTGATGTAAGAGCGCACCTTTCTCTTCTAGCTGTTTGATCATGTAATCATAAGCCTTGGTTGATTCTTGGTAATATCTTTTTGGTGATAGCCCTGTATGGCGCTTAAAGGTGTTAGAAAAGCTACCCAGACTATCATAACCAGCTTCCAGAGACGTCTCAGTCACGTTTTGCCGACCTTCTATAATCTCCTGAATCCCTTTTTCTATCTTAAGAGCTTCTTGGTATTGTTTGATAGAAAAGCCCATCTTTTTCTTGAAAGTTCTGGATAGATGGGAAGGGCTATAATGGAACTTCTGCGCCAGCTCTGCGAGGCCTACTTCTCTATCTGCACACTGACGAATGTAGATCGCTACTGCTTCCATGGTCTCTCTGGCCATAATAGTTCTCCTTTTCTATTTCCGCGTGAATATACTGCAAAGAATCTATGCCAACATTAACGTATTTACTCAACAATTAAGGTTATCACCGCGCTTTACGCCCTTTGCTACTGCACACAAGAGCGAGGAGGTTTGTCTACTACAGTGGCTCGTACTGATAGAACCGGTTGCTGTCGTGTGCACGCGCGTTGGTGATGATATGCGCTGGGCGCGTGAGGTCGCGATGCTGCTGGCGGTAGGCGCGCGTTGCGGTAAAGACAGTTTGCTGCTCGGGCACAGTGGTAACAACGCGCAATCGGTCGTTATAGCGAGCAATCATGTCATACATTGGTCGCTCCGTCTCGGTTACGGCAAGTGTCATAGGACGATCGACGCGCACATTGTCACCCTGGAGTTGGTCGTTGAGAAGTTTGACATCGCTGGAGTAGTGGGCAAGAACATCTGGATTATAGCGATACGTCTCGGCATAGCGCCCAATACCAGTAAGGGTGAGCCCGCCAATCAAGAGCGTCATAGGGAGTAACCCAGCCACCCGGGCATATGGGTTGCGTGGAAACATCTGGTACCAGTGGTTAATCAGCCACGCCACGCCAAATGCAATGATAATCGCCACCACCGGAAAGAGTGAGGTCACCAGCTGTGGATTACTAATCACCACGCCCAGTAACGGCAAGCCCACCAGGAGTGCTGCATAGCTGCGTGCTGTATAGTAGTGACTCAGGAGCGAGGCAAGACCAATCAGCACAATCAAGATCATACCAACCGAGTACAATGGCTGCACGAGGTATGACTTATTCGACGCAAAGAGCCCAAAGAGCGTCGTGCCAAGGTGGCGAAGATTTGCCCCCACATTGATCGATTCGAGCGGCAAGCCAAAGAGCTGCTTGAGTACATCATGGTTGGTGATGCTTGCATAGATAAGTGGCAGCATCGCCACGAGGCCAATGACGGCTGCCAGAGCAAGGCGGCTGCGCTGTACGCGCAGGATTGTATAACGAGCATGCGGGTGAGATACCCCCAGAATCCCAAGGGCAATAACGACATAGATACCAAGTGGCGCATACAGCAGGAGTGCCGCCAGCACACAGGCCGTCACCTTCCAGAGAGTGGAGAGAAACTTCTTCGTCCGAATGGCGCGCGTTGCAGCATAGAGCAGCCATACAGTGAGGCAGCTAAAGAGTATAGCTGGCGTGCCATCTTGCGCCAAGAAAAGAAACTGCGCCGTCATCGTCACGAGGATGGTGGTGATGAGCGCAATATTGCGCGAAAACCAGGAGCGAAATAGAAGAAGTAGCCCAAGCGCTGTCATCAAAGCAATCGCCATAGACGGCAGCTTAATCGACAGTGGTGTCACGCCAAGCACTGCAAAGCTTAATTTTTGCAGACCATGGTATGGTGCATTGATAACCATAGCAGGAGTAAGATTCTGGAAGGATAATTGGCTGCTTTGCAGCGCGCTATCGAGCTCACCCTGCCGCAACTCACCAGGGATAAACAGCCCAGCCAGCACAACTGCTGCAATAATTGCTACCACTACAAAGCCATAGCCGAGGCCATACCGCCAGCGGTACAAATGATAGTCGACAACTTGCTTTGCCATATTGCCCTATTATACCCGAGTTTGCGGGGGTGCTCAAGAGCGAACCGCCTACCCTTTGCGTGTTCGCAGTAACACATACCACAGATAAAGTGAGCCAAGACCAGAGATAGCCAGGCCAAGAGCAGCACCAGCCGTCGTCTGGAGAAAAGTGTATGGGCCAAATCCATCTTGAACAAAATAGTGGTGATAGAGATATACGGCCGCTAATGCGACAAAATAACCAAGGATGGCCACACATGCTACCGCCTGCTGACGATACGGCGCAATTGCTGAACGCAGCGTGCGAACAATGACATAGACAGCTTGACTAGTAAGATTGATTGTATAGGCAAGCATGATGAACAGAGTGATATACTCATGTGGCTCTGTCATCTCAAAGCCAGTTGACATGCTGTAAAGAGCCATTGCCTCAACAAAAGCGAAAAAGATGCCACTAAGGATAATCCCACAGCAGACAAGAATGATAGAAAGCCGCTCAATGATTCTGCGCGGCGTGGCTTGAATCGTCTGAGCTGCCGCGGTTGTTGTCTGAGATATGGCCATAGATACCTTCTTCTTCGTCGTGCTAGAGTGTATGGCTATATTATAGCAGGTTTCTTGTTTTTATAGGTTGCCCGTCTATGTATAGGTAGTGAGATTGGTTTAGTCAGAAGGTTACGGTGGAGCGCCTCGCGGTATCAGTAGGCGCAGCGTAAGATCCCTCTACCCTCCAATCAGCCACACCCCGTGCCACTCCTCACGCACCGCATCAACCAGCGCAGCGGCAAAATCTTCATAACTAATGCCATCAGTTAGGAAGGTCTGCTCACAGTCTCCTGCAGGCAGTCTGCTGTATCGTCCTTGGCATGGGCCATCTGGTGCATACCGAGGCGGCGGGATAAGGTATGCCCATTGACACGACTGCTCATGCTGTTCCAGATAATCACGCAAACGCGCGTGACCGATTCCCCGTGGTAAGGTAATGGCCGGGAAGCCTGGCGTTTCCCAGAACCGTCGCCCATCGTCCATATGTAGCGCTCCTGCACCACCAACATGGACGATAGAGAGTTCTCGGCTTGTATCGCGCGCGGCAACAATAGACTGATGGAGTTCGACTAGCGCTGATGTAGCAATATCCTCTCGGAGGCGAATCGCATTAACCACCACGTCAACGCCCTCTAGCGCGGTCGACAAGCTTGTGTGGTTGTCGATATCGACAACCCGCGGGGCATCAGCGCCATCCGGCAATGATCGCTGTCCTTCGACATACCTTGCCTGACGTAATCCGGCATA
>CALICZ010000155.1 GCA_938049075.1 uncultured Candidatus Saccharibacteria bacterium | reverse complement strand
GTAGTTATCATATCTTCAGTATGGCGATAGCACAGGCGGTAGGTTTGCTTATGTGGAGTCTCGACCCAGTTGCAAGAGGCGACGCGCGGGTCCTTCGTGAGACCGCCACCCGCCGATGCGTGCTGGCCTGACCACTGCGTGATGGTATAGTACCAGCCATTTTTTGCCCGGAAGCTCTGCTTTGTGCGAACAAATGTACCGTTATTGCGCTCGTCCTTGATAAGACGCCGCTGGGCAAGCGTTGCATTGGCTGGCAAGGAAGATGGCTCGAAGTAGGTAAAGTCGATCCGCGTCGCTCGCCAGCGATATACCCCATAGCCAAGTATGCCCAAGAGGAGTACGGCGATAATGGTGAGACTAATACTGCGTGGTGTTGTCGGGAGGTAGCGTCGTTTCATATATTTATGAATAGCACATAGTACTAGTAATGGCAAATCCTCATCCCGCTCTTGTCTATCGCCCCAGGCATAAGTATAATAGGGATATGACGAAGCAATCTTACAAACGACGAAGTTTTCTTAGTGGCAGCACCTTTGCCATTATCGGGCTGGCCTTGCTGGTGGTGCTCTTTGGTGGGTTTTCGGCCTGGGCCTACACTAACTATACTGAGGCCAAGAGCAACCTCGATAGCAAGATTACCGCAGCGCAAGCTGAGGCCAAGAAGACGCAAGCAGACGAAGATGAGAAGAAATTTGCCGAGCGCGAAAAGCAGCCGATGCTGCAATTCGTTGGGCCAGATGACTATGGCCGCCTGACCTTTGATTATCCCAAGACCTGGAGTGCTTACCAAGCCACTGATGTGAGTGAGGGTGGTGGCAAGACATATGAGGCGTATCTCAACCCCCGCGTCGTGCCACCAGTGACAGATACGCAGAAGATTGCCATTCGGATTAGCATTGAGCAGAAGATCTACGACAAAGCAGTAAACGACTACGACAACCAGATCAAAAAAGGTGAGCTGAAATCGAGCGCCTGGAGCAATGACAAAGGCCTGACGGGCACGCGCCTAGAAGGGAACTTTAGCAAGGATATCCGTGGTACCGCGGTGGTGATCAAGATGCGCGACCGGACGCTCACGGTGCGGACGGATGCCGACGTATTTAATAACGACTACGAAGCCCTGATAAAAACCATTAAATTTAACGAATAAATATAGAACATTGCGACGATCTGTGCTACAATGCAGCTGGTATGAGCACGGAGGGGAATGCGGTTATGATGAGCGGCGCTTCCTGGGGGGAGGCGTCGCTCTTTGTTGCGGCGGCACACGACCTCAAGTCGCCACTGGCGCTGCTGCGGCAATTGGCGCTGAGCTTGGAGGCTGGGGGCCTGTCGCCTGTCGAGGTGGCCGAGCTAGCCCGGCGGATGGCACTAACCAGCGAGCGGGCCTTGCGCCTCACCACCGACCTGACGCAATCCACTCGTCTCCACGAGGAGTTATTTGGCATCGAGCCGCTCAATCTGGCGTTGGTGGCGCGCGACGTCGTGGCCGAGCTCCAGCCACTCTACGCAGCCAAGGGGCGTCGCCTGACGGTACGCGTGCCGCGGCGGGCAGTGGTAGGTCTCGGCAACTGCGACCCGTCCTGTGCAACTTCGCCGACAATGCACTTCACTACAGTGGCGAAGGCGATGCACCCGTTGTAGTACGACTCTCCCGGCGAGCTGGTGGCCAGGTAATCCGCCTAGCGGTGCGCGATTACGGCCCAGCCATTCCGCCATCACTCTGGCAGCAATTGGAGCAGCGCCTTGGCGTCAGCGCACAGCCGCTGCACAGCCGGCCAGGCAGCAGTGGCCTAGGGCTCTACATTGCAGGGCAATTTGCCAGCGCAATGGAGGCGCAAATTGGAGCAGTTCGACACCGCGATGGCGCGACCTTTTACATCGATCTTCAGGCGGTATATCAACAGAGGTTATTATGACGCAATCACCGCCGCGGGTGTTGGTCATCGACGATGATCAATGGTTTGCTGAGCTGCAGCTTGCGGCAGTGCGGCGGGCCGGTATGGCACCCGTCTATGCGGCCGATGTGCTGGCTGGCATGGCAGCGCTCGACGAGGCGCTCCCAGCAGTGATTATCCTCGATATGTTTATGCCCGGGGGTAATGGCCTGGTGCTGCTCCACGAGCTGCAATCGTATAGCGATACAGCACGTATCCCCATTATCATCTGTAGTAATAATGCGAGCGACATGACGCTAGCCGATCTTGCGCCCTACGGCGTCGTTGCCTTGCTGGACAAAACAACGATGCACCCGAGCGACGTGACGAACGTACTAGGCAGGTACATCCCAAGCGAGGTAGTGACATGAGTATGCAGCGCACTACAGCGATCGTCCTGCGCCGCACTAACTATGGCGAGGCTGACCGCGTACTGCAATTGCTCACGCCAGAAGGGCAGCGGGCAGTGATCGCCAAGGGTGTCCGGCGCGAAAAGAGCCGGCTAGCTGGGGCGGTTGAACTCTTTGCGATCAGCGATGTCGTCATCCGCCAGGGTCGCAGTGAGCTTGGTGTGCTAACACAGGCCCGCCTGACGAAGTATTATCAGACAATCGTGGCCGATTATGACCGCCTGCAAGCTGGCTATGCCGCCATCCAACTGGTGACACAAGCTAGCCGCATGCTGGACGAGCCAGCATGGTATGAGGTACTGCGCTTGGTATATGAGGGGCTCAATCAGCCTAGCGTACCCGTCATGCTCACTCAAGCCTGGCTAGCTATCCACTATGCGGCGCTGCAGGGCTACGAGCTTAACCTGCTGCGCGACGTCGTAGGCCAACCCCTCCAGCCCGAGCGGCGGTATATGTATGACGGGTCAGAACGTGGCTTGCGCCTCAGCGACCAAGGCGACATCACCGCAGCGCATATCAAGCTGCTCCGCCTACTCGCCACGCGCCCACCCACAGTAGTAGCACAGGTCGGTGGCGTGCTGACCATTCTGCCCGAATGCTGGCTGGTGGCGCGGCAACATGCTGGGGTGTAATGCTATAGCTTGAGCTACTGGCCTCCATATATTTTCTTGTTCGGTGAATTGCTTGGGGTAGAGCGTGAGGTTATTGAGATGGAGGCATTAATGCTGCGTATAGCCATAAGACATACTCTACTTAAGAAATGCTATAATAATACCAAAGAACCAATCATGAAGCTACCGCGTTGCCAACGCGGAGAAAGGACGCGTGTGAGTAGCACAACGAGTAATGTAACAATGGAAGCAATTATTAGCCTGTGCAAGCGCCGCGGCTTTATTTATCAGGGATCGGACGTGTACGGCGGCCTGAGTGGCACATGGGATTATGGCCCGCTAGGCGTGGCGCTCAAACGCAATATTATGAACCTGTGGTGGCGCAGATTCGTCGACGAGCGTGACGACATGTACGGCGTCGATGCAGCGATTTTGATGAATCAGAAGGTGTGGCAGGCGA
>CALICZ010000154.1 GCA_938049075.1 uncultured Candidatus Saccharibacteria bacterium | reverse complement strand
CAGCTTAGCACAGTCATTGGATTAACGCTGTGCGGGGTATGGTTTGTCTGCATCGATACATCGCTGGCGCTGCGTCTGCCCGAAATCACTATTGCAGCGGGTTTTGGCTCGGCCACAGACGCAAGCATCATCCTCAGCCTCAAGCAAATCATGGGGATCATCGCTGGTGCAGTATTTGTCTATGCCGTGAGTCGGTATAAGCAGCGGCTCTTGGCATTGTCTGCTCTGCTAATTGGTATTGTTTTGGTTGGCTTGTCACTATCGCCAACAATCTGGCTGCTCGGCCTCTCGTCCTTTGGGGTTGGTTTCGTCTATAGCATCATTCTCTCAACAATATTCCACCGATTGTCAGACGAAGTCCCTGCACAATCGCGCAGCACAGCCACAGCAATTGTCCTCGTTGGATGCAATCTCGGTGGTGGCAGCGCACCATATGTTTTGCAGCTGTTTTCGTGGTTGGGCGCTCGAGGGCTGGCAGTCTTCGCTTGGTTTGGAGTGTTGTCTATGTTGATTGGCATCAGTCTATGGCTCTCTCATCGATACGCACGTCGTCGATAATTTTTGAATCCTAGAGCCCAATTTTCAATAGCAAACTGCTCTATAATATATTCTTTCACTCTAACCCAAATAATGAATATTGTCAAAATATATTCATAATCATCGCGATATGGAGAGAAACGCAAGGCGCGACATTATGCTATACATTAGACAGAGAATCCCTGTCGTCCCCACCCCATGCTATACTAATCTCATGCATATTGCCATCCAAGGTCAGGCGGGGTCGTTTCATGAGCAAGCGGCGCAGCAGTGGTTTGGGCCGCAGGTCGATACCGTGCCGTGCACGACGTTTCGCGATGTTTTCCATACGCATGCGACTGGTCAAGCCGAAGGTATCGTTGTGGCGGTGGAGAACACGCTCTACGGGACGATCAACGAGCCGTACCACTACCTCGAGGCATGCCCGCTACCCATCATTGGTGAGGTGCGCCTTGCCATTGAGCAGATGCTCATCACATTGCCTGGTGCTCACCTGGCTGATATTACCGAAGTGTATTCGCACCCCGTGGCACTTGCGCAGTGCCAGCGCTTTCTTGCCGCCGAGCTGCCGCACGCGGTGCAGAATGAATTTTTCGATACAGCGGGAGCGGTTGCCTATATCAAAGCAGCTGGCGATCCACACAAAGCCGCCATCGCTGGCTGGGCGGCTGCTACCCTCCATCACCTGCCCATCCTGCGCCGTAGCATCCAAGACAGCCACGACAACATCACCCGCTTCATCGTCCTCGCGCCAGGCCACGCACCAGCCCGTGCCAACCGCGCCACGCTCGTCGTCACGACCAATCACCAGCCTGGTGCACTGCTCGAGGTATTGCACGTCTTCGCCGCGGCAGGTATCAATATCAGCAGCTTGCAGTCTCAGCCCATCGTCGGCCAGCCGTGGCAATACAAATTCTTCCTCGTCGTCGACAGTGCTGGTGTTCCACTCCGGCACGCCCTGCGCACCATCAAACAAAGCGACCATACTGTGCGGCTGCTGGGTGAGTATCGTGCGGGGTAAGGCTATTCCCACGTCTCTCGAATCATCGAGAGGTACTTTTCGACCATCGGTCGGTCAAGGCTTGGCAACAAGCTCATCAGCACTAACACTGGTCACGACTAGTTTCCGTTCGGGGATAGCACAGAGAAAGGCATATGTTAGGTAGTGTCTTGTTAAGCCTGCGTGCAAACTGCGCCGCCCTACCCCAGTTCATCCATGCTGCCGATCAGCACATCGCGCGGGCGTGAGCCGTCGGCTGGGCCAATGATGCCTTGCTCTTCCATCTCTTCCATAATGCGGGCAGCCCGAGCATAACCCACGCGGAGCTTACGCTGGAGGAGCGAGGTTGAGGCTTTGCGAGTCTCTACTACCACTCGCACGGCATCGCGGAACATATCGTCATTGCCTTCGCCGTTGCCATCCATATCCATCACTACGCCACCTTTGCCATTGAGCTGGACAGGCTGGCTCACGATCTCGTCGTTATACTGCGGTGCCGACTGCATGCGCAGGTGGTCGGTCACCTTCGCAACTTCTTCGTCCATCACCCAAGCACCTTGGATACGCTTGGGCTTGGGCATGCTAGCGGTTTTCATCAGCATATCACCCTGACCAAGGAGCTTCTCGGCACCGATTTGGTCGAGAATGGTGCGGCTATCTACCTGACTGGCCACCGTAAAGGCGATGCGGGCTGGCACGTTGGCCTTGATGAGGCCAGTGATCACATCCACGCTGGGCCGCTGCGTCGCCAGCACCAGGTGAATACCAACTGCTCGAGCCTTCTGGGCCAAGCGGACGATCAGCGCCTCCACATCGCGCGCTGCTACCATCATCAGGTCGGCTAGCTCATCTACCACAATGACGACATACGGCATACGGCCTTCGTCTACCTTTTGCATGTGGCCTTGCTCATCGGCCACGGCGATCTGCTTACCGCGGGTTTTGATCTTTTCGTTATACGTCTTGATGTCACGCACCTTCTCCTCAGCCAGCAGACTATAGCGCCGCTCCATTTCATTCACTGCCCAGCGAAGAGCTGAGAGCGCTTTTTCGGAATCATTAATAATTGGTGTTAAAAGGTGTGGAATATCTTCATACGCGGTCATTTCTACAACTTTTGGATCAACCATAATTAACTTCAATTCGCTTGGTGAATGGCGATAAAGCAAACTCGTTAAAAGTGCATTCATCATTACAGATTTTCCTGAACCAGTTTGACCAGCAATCAAAAGATGTGGCATTTTTGCCAAATTTCCAACAACAGGATGACCAGATATATCTTTACCTATTGCGAAAGTTAGTGGGTCGTGTGAGTTTTTCCACTCCTTCGAATCTAAAACACTGTAAAGCCGCACATCGGCCGACTTCAAATTTGGAATTTCAATACCAACTGCACGCTTTCCTGGAATCGGAGCTTCAACACGAATCGCTTCAGCTGCCAAATTTAGAGCGATATTATCACTAAGATTTTCAATTCTGCTTAATTTAACGCCACTTTGCGGAACTAAAGTATACTGAGTTACTCTTGGACCAATATTTGCGGCTTCCATTTCAACTTCAATATTAAATTCGCTCAAAG
>CALICZ010000153.1 GCA_938049075.1 uncultured Candidatus Saccharibacteria bacterium | reverse complement strand
GCATATGCTAAGTGTGCTGCCTGGTCCACGCAAAGAACTCAGCCCCTATGCGCCGCGCATCGAAAAGCTCAAGATTAACCCGGATAAAATTGGTGCCGTTATTGGCAAGGGTGGCGAAACCATCAACAAAATCACCAGCGAAACGGGTGCCGAGGTGGATATTAAAGAAGACGGCCTGATTACCATTGCCAGCCCCAATGGTGAGGCGATTGAGAAGGCGCTGGCCTGGATTAAAAGCCTGGTGGAAGAGCCCGAAGTTGGTCGTACCTACACCGGCACCGTGGTGACGATTAAGGACTTTGGTGCCTTTGTAAACATCCTGCCTGGCGTGGACGGAATGGTGCATATCTCGAAGCTCGCTAAAGGCCGAGTTGGCAAGGTGACAGATGTTGTGCAAGAAGGCCAGACCGTGCAGGTGAAGATCACTGGTATTGACGAGCGCGGCAAGATTAATCTGACGATGATTGGGTTGTAGCAGATCTGAGCGTTAGCCTCGCAACAAAAAACACCCCAGCAGGGACGCGTGGGGTGTTTTTTTATTGGTAGTGTATCTGTAACGTTATGCTCGTCTCCTTCTGTTGGATGGAACACAATAAGGATCGGACGTCTCTCTAAGGCATTACACTAGGGCTGAAAGTCCGTCAGTGCAACAATAATTCCCACACCCCACTCAGATAAAGTAGCAGGGGAGAGCAACCGACTGCAAAGTGGGAAGCAACTCTGCAAACGACACAAAGGTGATATTCTTACTCAACTGGGGTAATTATATTGTATAATATATGTATAACCTAAAACCGAAGGAGCCAGCGATGCCGCGTCAGTCAGCCACATCCACTAGCCAATCTACCACCAAGCGCCCAGTCAAGCGCCGTGCCACTGCGGCCAAAACTACCAAGAAGCGGTCACCTACTAAGGCGTCCTCGTCGGCCACTCCGGCCAAGCAGCCAGCCAAGCGAGCTTCTGCTGTGCAATCGCCAGCTAAAGCTCAGCCTATGTCAACTCCAAAATCGGCACCATTGGCTAGTAGACTATCGCCTGCTCAGCCTGCTTCCACGCCGCGGCGTTGGAACAAGAAAGTATGGTGGGGAGTTGGCGCAGCAGGAGTGGTGGTGCTTGGGCTGGTGATTGCTGGCGCTATGGTGTTATGGCAAGCGCCCAGCCGTGCCGACTACCGCGCGGCCTATGAGTTGATGCAGAGCAGTGATACTGCCGATACCGAGCAGCCGTGGAACCTTGCTCAGACGGGCGACCCAGCACGTGCCCTACATAGGCAGCTCCAGCAAGCTGAGCGCTCCATAAGCCAACTGCGCAGCACCCGAGCTATGCGTGATAGTGATGTGCAGGCTGCTTACGAGTATTACAAAGCAGCATACAACCAAGCCAAAACACATGAAGCCGAGCTCCGTGCTGCTGGCTATGCAGACAAGATTTACCGTGAAGGTTGCACTATCACTGTAACAGCTCAGTCATCGACCCAATTACCGGCAAGTTCACCAGAGGAGGTAGGCAGGCACTTTGACGAGACATACAAGCGTTGTGTAGCGGCTGTTGGTGAGCTAAAGGGATGGCGTCACTTCTATATTGCACGTTTTGCCACGCGGTACGACGACTATCTCAAAAAACGCCGTGCCTACCTTGTGCAGCGTGCGACCGAGCACGCCAGCGGCCAGACGAACACAACAGCCCACCCACCCGAGCTACCTTTTAGTACATCAACGGCTCGCCCAGGCGATGCCGTCCGCCAGCTGTCGTACGATGCCCGCAAGAAATTCCATGAGGATGGCCAAGCTCTGCGCCAGCTACTGCGAGCGAAGTCGCTAGGTCAGACCGCAGTACTGGGTGGGCGAATGTGAGAGAACAGAGGGGGATATGAGAACAGTCGGACTCTCTCGTAGCTGAAAAAGGGAAAAGGGGCGTGAAACGAGAGCAAGGTCAAATCAAAACAAATATTGGCCTATCAGTATCTTTCCGGTATAATAGTTATGGTAAATAATAGCCAAATCAACAAGGAGATGCATGAGTAAGCAACCAGCAACCCCCCAGGAGCAACCACCAGAGGCTGCCCAGACCTTTGATATGAACAACCCACCCTACACCGAGGAGGAGAAGGCCGCACTAGCCAGTAAGCCTACTGCTGCCGAGCCAGCACCTGCTGTGCAATCCCAACCTCAATCACAATCGCAACCTGCTGTGCCGCAACCAGCTCAGCCAGCAGCAGGGCAACCGCAACCAATGCAACCTGGCGTTGCTGGTGTGCCACCGCAGTACCCCAAGCAGGGCATGAGCAAAGGATTGCTCTGGGGTTTGATTGGTGGTGGTGTTGGCTTGGTGTTGTTGATTATCGGCGTAGTGGTGTTCTTTGTCTTCTTTGGGCCGCCAAGCCGAGATGATTATGCAAAGGCATATAACAAAGTCGCTGGCTTTAATGCTCGCACTGTTCGAGAAAAAGCAGCTAGCTCGGATGATGCAGAGGCGGCGATAAATGAGTTGACTACAAAGGTTGATAAGCATCTTGATGAGCTTGGCAAAATGCGAGCCATGCACGACGGCGATGTGAAAAAAGCATACGACAACCTCAAAAAAGAATATGAAGAGCGCAAGCCACTCTTGCACGAATACGCTGCGACAACAGTTGCTAAGAAGGAATATAACAAAAACTGCAATAGTAGGTCTACTACCTATATCTCAATGAGCAGTGTAGAGTCTGGTGATGAAGCGGGCAAAAAATTTGATGAGCAACAAGGCACTTGCATCAAAACACTCGACAAGCTCAAACAATCACAATATGAGAGTATTCGCAAATATGCTGAAAGCCAATCACAATATTTAAAGGAGTTGCGGGCCTATTATGTATCTGCCGTGAACTACCTGAAGAGCCGAGAGGGTAGCATGCCAAAGGTGCCACGATCAAAGGGAGGTTATCTTGGCAAGGATATCAATAGTAAGGTAAGTGACGCCGGGACATCGATCAGTGACGCTGAGCGGGAGTTGCGCCAAGTCTTGCGCGCGAAAGCAAGCGGTAGCAGTCTGAGCGACGACTAGATACTCTATCGTATAAGAACAAAAAACACCTGGGCTTGTGCTCAGGTGTTTTTATGATGCGAGAAATGCGAGACACATAGCAAATACGCTTGCTGTTGTTCTCATGTGGTGAGAAATTTGTGGCACTCTTTTTTGTTTATTTGCGATGTATTGAGTTTTGTGCGCTTCATGAACGCTTGAGAGTGTGATAATGACAGGATGAGGTTAAGGCTACAACAGAGGTAGAATCTCTTGCAACATGCCCCACCGACCCAAACTATGCACTGAGTGTATAATAAGGCTTGCACGATCTAGTCACTCGGTGTATAGTGGAGATATGAACGTTCAATATACATTACTCGGATTGTTGGCGAATGCGCCAAACTATGGCTACGAGCTGAAGAAGCAGTACGATGGTTTCTTTGGCAAAGATAAGCCAATTTTACCTGGGCAAGTCTACTCGACGTTGGGGCGCTTAAAACGCGACAACAAAGTGGAGGAGGTTGCCGACACGAGTGAGTCTGGTGGGCCAGACCGGGTGCGCTACGCCATTACCGAGCAGGGCAAGCAAGACCTGCAGGCCTGGCTGGAAGCGCCCGAGCTGCCATCGCATCAGTCGCAGGCCAATATGTACGTCAAGACTGTGCTGGCAATCCTGCGCGAAGGTGATGCCGCGCCCTACCTAGACAACCAGCGGCAAGCCCATATTCAGCGGATGCGCAGCCTCACAAGCCGCCGCCGCGAAAGCAACTTAGCCGACACGCTACTCATCGACCACGCACTGTACCATCTGGAGGCAGATCTGCGCTGGATTGAACTAACGACGTCGCGCTTAACCAAACTTAAGGAGGAACTGATCAATGAGACCAACCAATCAACCAATCATTAGCGCCCGCAACCTGAAGAAATCCTTCGGCCAGACGGAAGCATTGCGCGGCGTGTCGCTAGATGTAATGCCGGGTGAAGTGCTGGCCATTATGGGGCCGAGTGGCTCTGGTAAGAGTACATTGCTCCATAGCTTGGCGGCGATTACCCCTGTCGACAGTGGCGAGATTCACTGCGCAGGTAAGCGGATCGACAAGCTTAATGACGACCAGCGGAGCGTCCTCAGGCGCACAGCTTTTGGCTTCGTCTTCCAGTTTGGGCAGCTCGTGCCAGAGCTAACGGCGCTGGATAATGTCGCGCTGCCACTGCTGCTCAATGGTGAGAAGCGTGCCATAGCCTACAAAGCAGCTCAACGCTGGCTGGACAATGTGGAGTTAGGCAATAAGGCAGGTAACATGCTGGGTGAGCTCTCTGGTGGGCAGATGCAGCGGGTGGCGATTGCCAGGGCGATGGTTATCAAGCCAAAGGTGCTGTTTGCCGATGAGCCAACTGGCTCGCTCGACAGCCTCAACTCGCAGCGTGTGATGGAACTATTTATCGCCACTGCTAAGCAATATGGTACCACGGTGATTATGGTAACTCACGAGCCAACCATTGCTGCCTATGCCGACCGCGAGATCATCGTGCGCGATGGGCAGATCTCGGGAGGGATGTAACATGAGCGTCAGTTGGTTATTACTAAAAAAATCGGGCCGGCAATCGATGCTGCGCCTGGGCCTGACAGCAGCAGCCATCTCGCTTGGGATTGTCATGCTGTGCTATATAGCCGCTGGGCTTAATGGCTTGGTGGGCCGCCAAAACCGGGCGATCATCTCAAATACTATCTTGACAGCCAAGCGTACACCCCAGAAACCACAAGCGACCAGCCAAGAGCCGCTCAAAGTTGGTGGTATTGAGCGGGGCAACAAGACCGAGTGGCAGGGCAAGACAATTAAGGTTATCTCATTGTATGGCACTGAGAAGTCCGCCAAATTTGCCAAGATAGACACGCCAAAGGCAGGTGAATACTACCTCTCCAAAGGTCTAGCAGCAGCGATCGCTCAGCACCCAGAGGATAAGATTCTCGAGCGCTTCGGTAACCTCACAACCAACCTTGGTACACTACCAGAAGATTATACCACAAGCCCTGATGACCTCTACTTAGTCAAGGGTGTGAGTGCGGAGGAAGTCAAGAAGGCCGACCAATATGCCGAGAAAAATGGGCAGCCCAGCGATTACACGAACGTCTATATTACCGATGTCAATGGCAAAGCGCAGAGTGTCGGCTTTGACCCATTCTCGCTGATGCTGCTAGTAGTAGGCGGATCGATCTTACTCTTCCCAATCGTCACCTTCGTTGCTGTTGCTACGCAGCTGGGTGGGGCACAGCGCGAGAAGCGCTACGCCGCTCTGCGCCTCGTGGGTGCAACCAAGGGGCAAGTAGCCCGTGTGCTGCTACTTGAGTCGCTGCTGGCCTCGCTGGCCGGTGTGGTACTAGGTCTCGTTATATTCACATTCACGCAGAGTTCGCTTCACGGCTTCTTCTATGACGATATGCGTTTCTGGCCGGCTGATCTCGCACTACAGTGGTACCAATATGGCGTCATCGTTGGTGTGACCCTTGGCCTGACGACATACGTCAACTGGCGTCGGATGCGTAAGGCACAACTCTCGCCACTGGGCGTCTCGCGCTCAGCCGAAAAGGCAAAGAAGCTGCGGATGTGGCGCGTCATCCCCCTAGCATTTGGCCTCAGTATCTTTGGCTGGATGGCGTCGAAGCCTGGGCACGACTGGATAACCGAGCGGTCAAGTGAGAGCTCTATACCGACCCTCATTCTCCTGGCAGCCCTCCTCAGTGTAATGTTTGGCTTGGTGCTGGCTGGTGGCTGGCTAACGAATAAAATCGCTCGCATTGTAGCACGTTACGCACGCAGTGGCTCGGCCTTGATCGCGGGCAAGCGAATTGCCGTCCATTCGCAGACCGTCTTCCGCAGTGTGAGTGGGGTAGTGCTGGCCCTCTTTGCGGGGAGTTTCTACCTCTCAGCGGTGAGTGGTATTGATGCCCTCAACGCTTCATCGGTGGCCAACAATGGTTATTCACAGCTGCGCAGCAATGCTGTAGCGATCACTTCGCAAGATCATACCTTGCAGCCCAATCTACAAAAGGTCCTGAGCGAGCAGCCATACATTACCAATGTTGCACCAATGTACCCTATTGCTGGTGACAATGGCCGCATCCAAGCCCGTGCTATCCGTTGTAGCGACTTGGCCATCTACACCGAGCACAGCTGCCCCAGCGGTGCACAGGGTGATCACTATGCTTTGCTCGATTTCAATGGTGCCGTCGTCAAGACCGTCTCGCTCGCCTAGCAGCCAGTCAACACCAATGGCCCTAAGGATTATCTCCTCACCGTTGCCCATAATGATGACGTGGAGAAGGTGCGCGCTCTTGTCTATGCTCGCCAGACTCCGCAGGACTTCCTCTATATCCGTAGTGGGGACTTCGAGAAGCATCCGCAGATCAACCCTATCATCAAGAACTTCGCCGAGATGGCCTACGCTGGTATGGGTGTGACACTCTTCGTCGCAGTGGCAAGCTTGATTGTCTCGACGATTGGTGGATTGTTTGAGCGCCGCCGCTCGCTCTACACGCTGCGCCTCGGTGGTATGCGTCTTGGCCAGCTCAAGCGCCTCATCATGACGGAGTCGCTGGTACCGCTACTGAGTGTCTCGCTCCTCTCGTGCGCCATTGGGGTGTGGGTTGGTACCATCTTCGTCACAACCTTCTCTGCTTCACTTAAGCCAAAGCTCTCGCCGCTGTACTTCGGCATCGTTGGTGGAGGGCTCGTTGCTGCCATCATTGGCATCTACCTGGTGCTGCCCATGGTGCGCAAGCTCACCGACCCAGAGGCAAACCAAACAGAGTAGGAAGTAGTACGCTCAGTGCGCCACTTCCTTGCACAGCAAAACACCTCCTTTTGTGGGGGTGTTTTTGCTACAAAAGTAGAAAATTATCCCATGCTATTGACAAATGTAAAATAGCATAATAGCATAATAGCATATCCTCTCCTTATCAGAGGTGGATAGCAACTTTTTGTGGTGAGGAGTCGAACTCTCTCGACTTGCTGCTGCCAGAGGAACTGCCGAGCGCTATAGAGCGCCCAGCTCTCTGATGACGCCACACTAGAGCGTGCACAGCAATGGAGAGAGCTCGACACAGGGTTGAGCTCACTACCGCACTCGCATGAGTGCAGGAAGGAGCCGATCATGGCTCTTATGACGGCTGAGGCCACTGTGGAACTAGATCTCATTCTGGAGGCAGCTTATGAAGCTGCTGAAAAGGGAGAGGTATTAGTGGAGATAAGTTGGTTTTACCAACTTTCTCAGCGTACTCAAGAGATGATCAGAGACTATCTTGAGACATCAGGCTACAATCTCACAACCACAGACGACGGTATATTCCAAGTCAGTTGGTAACCTCACCACCCGCTCCCGGCGGAGGTATTGATGCGTCCATCTGGGGATGCTCTACCTCCGCGGGAGCGGACTACTCTTGATGGATAAAAGCAATGCAAGATTGCTTTTTTTGTTTTTACACCCTCGTTTGTGTTTGCTTACTATTAACCAGCATCGCAGAATCTCAGCAATTATTACACCCCTAAATGCTGCAAAGCAGAATATCAACACCCAGCACCAGCGTGATCAATTACAGCTGATTTTTGCTCCACCCGCCCATCGATTGTTATACTAGATGTATTATGACCCATCCACTTGACCCATCCACGCCAGACCAAACCCAAGCCGCTCAGCTAGCGCATCTCGCTGAGGAGATTATCGCTGCCAAGCTCTGTCCCGAGCTGGCTGCCCAGGCCACGCAGCTAGTGCTGGGTGATGGTAGCCCCAATGCCGATATCGTCTTTGTGGGGGAAGCGCCCGGTAAGAATGAAGACCTGCAAGGCAAGCCTTTTGTGGGGGCGGCAGGGAAATTCCTAGACGAAATGCTCGCCACGGCTGGCCTCGTGCGCAGTGATGTATACATTACTAATATCATTAAATACCGTCCGCCCAATAATCGCGACCCATTGCCGGAGGAGAAGCGCGCCTTTTGGCCGTACCTCATGCGACAACTCGATATTATCCAGCCAAAGGCAGTACTTACTCTTGGGCGGCACAGTGGTGGTGGATTCATCCCCGATCTACGTATCAGCCGCGACCATGGCCAGCCGCGCAAAGTACGCTTGCACGAGCGAGAATTCGTCGTCATTCCGCTTTACCACCCAGCCGCTGCGCTATACAACGGTGCCATGCGCCAGACGCTCATCGACGACTTCGTCCGAGCAGTGGCGTATGTGCGGCAGGCGACGCAGAGTAAATAATGAATAGTATAGAGATATTCAGACACATGCGCCTTATAACTGGCAGGAGAGGAAGCGGCAAGAGCTTTGCTATGCAAACGAAAAAAGGTAAGCATTGTCGCAATACTTACCTTGGTATGCATGTTTGTGGAGCTGGTTAGGCGGTCTTCGTCTTGCCAGCCTCTGGTGCGGTCACGCCGTAGCCTTTGCGCTCGAGGAGCTCTTGGGCGGTTTGGAGCTCGGTGGCAACTTTGGCTTGCTCGTCGGCTTGCTTTTTCTTGGTGTTGTAGTCGGCCGTGGCTTGGGCGGTGGCATCGGCGACATAGTCGTCGAGTGTAAGCTCTTCTTTGGGCTGAGGGCCAACGCGGGTGAGGCCAGCTGGGCCATAAGGGCCAAAGCTTGCACGGCCGAGGTCGCGCTCGATCAGCTCGAGGCTGGAGCTGGGTAATACTTGGAAGGGCTGGCCATTATACGAGCCATTGACAGGCATGCGGCGATGCTCTAGCTCAGAAAAAACACGCGACACCTCGAGCGCGTGGCTGATGTAATCGCGTGCGCTGGTGCCTAGCTGTGCCTCACCAATCTCGACGGCGGTCACGTGCTGCAATGCCTTTTGCAGGGTGGCAAGCTTGCTCTTGGTTGTATCAAGCTCGCTCTGCGCAGTTGCTGATGTGGTGCGCTCGGTGTCGTCGGCAGGCTTTTGCCGGTAGGCGCTGCTATCGCGAATGGCAGGGTCAGACTGGCGCGTGGTTTGTCTGCGGGCTGCTTGGGCTGGCCATGGCAGGCCAGTTGCTTCTGATTTTGGCATTGTGTTTCCTCCTCACCTCATTGGTATAACACTTATACTTATATATGATACTACAAATCGCCCCATTGTCATAATTATGATATCGCTCATGCTTTAATAAAATAGGCTCATCTGAGGTAGGAAAAATAGAGTGAGTGGAGAGAATCTGAAAGGCAGCAAAGAGGAGGAGGGAGCTAGAGCGAGGGCATATCAGGGAAAGATCCACAAATCCGCTATGTCCACTGGTTCTACGCTATACTATAAGATAAGTACAGTAACAAGGAGAATATGATGGACAAAACAACAAACGGTGTGGCAGCATACTATTCGCGGTTTGGCTCGTGGGCTGGCTACAACATGGTGCTGGGCCGATCGCAACACGCTGGCTATTGGACGAGCGAGACGAAGAATGAGCGGCAAGCTCAGGCGAACTTCTTGCGGATGTTTGCCAAGGAGCTGCAGCTTAAGCCAACCGACCGTGTGCTCGATGCCGGCTCGGGCCAGGGCGTGATGACGCGATACCTCGTCCAGGCCAATGGGGGGGGGTGAGGTAATAGGTATTACCATCACTCCACGAGAGGTTAAGATATCTGAGAAGTTGTCGCGGCATATGACTCCTGCGCCGCGCTTTGTGCTCGGCGATTATTCGCACACCGACTTCCCAGACGAGTATTTCGATGTGGTGTATGTGAATGAGACACTGTCGCACGCCAAGGATATGCGGGCCACGATGCAGGAATTTTATCGCATCCTCAAGCCGGGTGGGCGTGTAGTGTTTGCCGATTATGAGGTCGATGCGCGCCATATGTCGGCCAGGCAGCAGCGCATGATGGACTTCTTGGAGCAGCATGCTGGTGGCTTTGGTGTGCGGCAGCAGAACCCCGGTGAGATATCGCAGGCACTGCAGCAGGCTGGCTTTGCGGATATAAGCGAGACTGATTGGACAGAGGCCGTTATGCCAACATACCACCGCTTGCGCTCGCTCGCTCGGCCATTTGCCTGGATCCAGCCAGATGCAAAGCTTGCGCCATTCTTCGTTAATGCCGTGATGGCATCGCATGGCTATAGTACGCTGTATGAGGCGGGGCTGTTCCGTTACCTACTCTACAAAGGCACGAAGCCGCTGGCACGCCGCGCAAAGTAGCACAAAAAGAAAATGCTAATGCTGGGCTGTTATTCATCAGCCCAGCAAAATACATATTCAAGACCACATATGAGACCTAGCTCTCGGAGGGTTAACAAAGATCAGCGTTATTTCGCCGTTGCTTCGCTATTTTTCTGAATTTTCTGCGATCTCTGCCAGCACTGTCTTGAGCGAAAGAGGTATGCCGACTCTCATTGCCTTGCCATCATCAGTCACAACCCAGGGTGCCATCCCCATAGGCATGTTGGCGCGGTCTGCCCAGCGGAACACCCAGCAGCCCGTCTGGCGCTCAATTTTGAATAGGTCGTGAGCTCTATGATTTGATGAGCCATAGGCTCTTGCAAAGGTCTCCCAGGCGTCATTTTCTGTTCGAATGAGTTTTTCCATAGCTGCTTACTCCTTATGGTTGACTTATGTGTCGTTATTCTACCACATAATTTGCTTTATTGCATAACAATTATTTTGGATGATTCTGCCAGTTAGTTGATAGACTTTTGTATATAGCCATTAGGGTATTCGCAGACGGCAGGTTTGAAAAAGGGAATAGCCTATGCTAATCTGGATATTAGATATCCATTATCAACAATCAAAGAAAGGAGGAGTGAGGTGCTGCGCAGGGTGGGCTGCATAGCACCTCGCATATAAAACTATGAGATTATCAGGAGCAGTCGAGCAGGCTTGTTGCATTGTGATTTTGCTGGCGCATCCAGACCTGCGATCGCCAGTGACGAACCAGAGCTTGGCAAAGCAAATGGGGGTGTCGCCAACGTATATTACCAAAGTAACGCGCAAGCTCGTAACAGCCCAGCTGATTACCTCGGCGAGGGGTGCGGGTGGTGGCTTTCGCCTGGCGCGGGCTAGTACGGAGCTGACGCTGTGGGATATCGTGGCGGCAGTCGAGGGGACGGAGAGCTTTGTCCACTACCAAGGAGTCGCCGAGCGGATGTTTGCCCGCCAGGCGGATGATAGCAAGATCAAACGCGGTGAGGTGAGCATCCTTGGTGCCTTCGATCGGGCTCAGGCACGTTGGGCTGAGACGCTGCAGGCAGTAACATTACAAGATATTATTCGGGAGTTGGCTAACAATGGGTGAGAAGATGAAGCAAGCTATCCAGCGCCGTCGCAGCGTGATGGTCCAGGCTGAATGGCGGCACTTGCTGCAGAGCAAAACACTATTGGTGGCAGTGATAGCAATAGCCTTTGTGCCGGTAATATATGCGGCGTTTTTCCTCAGCTCGGTGTGGGACCCGTATGGGCATACCGACCGACTGCCGATTGCCTTTGTGAATGAGGATAAGGGGGCGCAGATCAATGGTAAGGAGCTGCAGATCGGCCGGACAATGACAGAGTCTCTACATAAGAGCAAGGCGCTTAAGTGGGAATTCGTCTCCAAGCAGCAAGCCGATGATGGCGTATACCGTGGCTACTACTATGCAGTAGTGACGGTACCAGAGGATTTCTCACAGCGTGCGGCGTCACTTCGGCAGGACAAGCCGCAGCAAGCAGTGGTGTCGTATCAGCTGACACCAGCCAAAAACTACATTGGTGCAGTCATTAGCCGCCAAGCCGCGCAAAAAGTGAAGGAAACAGTGGCCGAGCAAGTGACCCAAACCTACCTCAAAGAGGTGGCAGCGGGCATTGGTACAGTGGGTAATGGTATGGCGCAGGCTGGTGAGGGTGCTGGGCGCTTACACCAGGGGTCGGCACGGCTCCAAGCGGGTCTTACTCACTATACCAATGGCGTTAGCCAACTGGCGAGCAAGCAGCAGACGCTGACAGCGGGCTTAGGGCGATTGCAGGCTGGTGCAGTGCAGGTCCAGCAGGGCACAGCGCAGCTGACTGGCCAACTGCCAACGGCGGCCCAAGTGACCCAGCTAACGGCTGGTATGCAGCAGATCAAACAAGGGATGCAGACACTCAACGCCCAAGTGGCTCAGCCATCACCAGTGGTGGCGGCTCAACAGGCGGCCGTAGCCCAAGATGCGCAGCGAGTAGTGGGTGCGCTCCAGGCAATGCAAGCACCAGCCGTGTCAGCTGGGGCGATCCTCCAAAAGACTAGTGCGCAGGCTGCTGCGTCTGGCGGTAGCACGACCATCACACTGCCCGAGCTGCAGACCTTAGCGAGCGCTCTGCAGCAGACCAAAGCCATTGCCGAGCAAGCGCAGAGCTTGCTGGCCAACCTCGATACTCTCACTAAAACGCTTGCTACTCAGCAGCAAACACTCAAGAATGGTGTGGCGGCACTCAACACTGGCGTGGAGCAATTCGCCCCACAAGCCACCACTGCCTTTGCGGGTTACAACACGGTGCGGGCTGGTGGCGAGCGGCTCCAAGCTGGTGCAGCACTGGTGGCGGGTAATCTCGCAACAGCTCAGCAGGGTAGTGGGCAACTGGCTCAGGGTGCAGCTACCTTGCAGCAACACTCTAGCACGCTGGTGCAGGCAAGTAACCAGTTGGTGGATGGCTCGAGCACACTGGCGCACAAACTGCAGACTGGTGCTGCTCAGGTAAAGCTCCTGCCAACTAGCCCAGCGGCTCAGCAGCAGATGGCCGCACCTGTGGCGAGTAGCGAGCACAGTACTGGCAGTGTGCCAAATTACGGCTATGCCATGGCACCATACATGCTCTCGCTAGCGCTCTTTGTTGGTGGGCTGGCTCTGACGACGATGTACCCAGTGCGCAAGACCTTCTCGCGCCAAGAAAATGCCTGGCGCTGGTGGCTAGCTAAGATGTCGGTCTTGGGGCTGGCTGCACTGGTGCAAGCAACGATTCTGATGCTAGTGCTGGTCTATGTGGTGGGCTTGCAGCCCGACCACCCGTGGCTATTTGCTGCCACAAGCTATCTTGCCTCGCTTGCCTTTATGTCGCTCATTACGCTGCTGGTAATGGTGCTGGATAATCCTGGCCGGCTGGTGGTAATGATTATCATGGTGCTCCAGCTGGCAGCGAGCGAAGGGATATTCCCCATCCAAACAGCCTCTGGTTTCTTCCAGGCTATCAACCCCTGGCTGCCCATGACGCACTCCATCATTGCCTATCGTCATGCGATCTCGGGTGGGGTAGACAGTGCGCTCTATACGCAGCACATGCTCATCTTGGCTGGCTTTGCGCTAGTGGCAAACACGCTCCTCATCGGCTTCTTGGCCTGGCGTGGCACGCGGCAGTTTGCTCATACGACGGTGGATGGAGACTAAAATTAATGTGCCGCGAGGCATAGCACAGAGCCGGCTATTGTGGGGTAGTCGGCTTTTTGCCTGCTAGCTTTGGGACCCGAATAGAACATATTTGACATATATAGCAAATACCAAGTACTATAGCGGTAAATAGGTAATTAGTAAAATAAAGCAGGAGGTGATGATAATGAAGAAACCCCGGCAGGGAACAAGCAGTATGGAAGGGAGCTTTGTACGAAAACCAATTTTGAGTGAGACAAACTCGCGCATTACGTTAAGTAATGAGAGTGCTACTGATGATACTGATAAGATAGATATATTACGGTTTTCGTTTGGACAAAAAGCAGCGGCTCTTGCTGTCCTACTCATTGGTATAAATGGTGCGGCATATTGCAGCAACCACGCAGACGCCCCAACTCATAGCGAAACAGCCGCAACGGCTGAGCCATTTGGGCAATCGGGTCGTGAGGTAGAATTTACAACTCCTGATGGTGAGATTGATGTAAAGAAGGTCGACAGGGAAGTTTTGCATGGCATTACGACGCGCTATACCGAGCTGCAGGGCAAGACGAAGACAGATCGTTATATGGGTGACTCTCTTGCAGTGTACCAGACTGATAAGAGTAGGGGTATTAAGGAGATTATTACAGCGAAGCGAACTACCGTCAGCCATGATGGGCAAAACGTCGTTGTAACGACGGTGGCACACAAACAAAAAGACACAACCACTGGCAAGACAACCACCCGAGAGGAGATGACACTGGAGACATCACAAGAGCCAGGGGCTGCTCAGCCAGTTGGCGAGCTGACGACGGTAGAGCTGCTACAGATCACAAGCAACCCTGCCACAGAAGTTGCGGCGGCAAGCAGCTTCCGTCCAAGTGGCAATACTGACCCAAATGAGAAGCCATACACACGGATGACGCGAACCACTGATGAGAATGGCGCACCAACGTTTGCCGTCGAAGAAGCATCGGCTAGCGCAGAGAACCCTGATGGCAGCAGCCCAAGTGATAGCGCATCATGGCAGCCAGCCTCCCAAGCGGGAACAGGCGAAAATTTGAGCGATATGCTGCGATTTTGGTGTGCATAGATACACTATCAATTCGTTGCGACACGAAGCAAAAGCCACCTCTCGCGGGGTGGCTTTGACACACCTTACCATCATCTGCTATAATACAACCACTTATTGAGGCTCTTAGCCTGTCTCTTATTAGTAGAACCAGAATAATGTATTAGAAGGAGTGAAATACAATGGGTCAACGACGAGTGGCCACACCCCAGACAGATGATGCCAAGAAGCGTCCACACGCAAGCAAACAACCAGCGACAACCAACACGGTGCTTAGCGCCACCACCACGCGCAAAGGTGAGGTCTTTCGGGCGCAGCGCCGCACCAGCGAGGGGGTCAATGCCCAGGCCTCGCAGCATGTCATTAATGTGCCGGTCAATAAGTCGGTCTACAATGGCTATGGCGGCAAGCAGTTTACTCTCAACATGCAGCCCAAGCGGCCTCGTGCGCCGCGCCCAACGCTCAAGGTTATCCCGATTGGCGGGGTGGGTGAGATGGGCATTGGTAAGAATATGACAGCCATCGAGTACGACAACGATATCATCATTATCGACATGGGCTTCCTCTTCCCAGGTAGTGACTATCCAGGTATCAACTACATCATCCCCGATACGCAGTGGTTGGAGGAGAATAAGCACAAGATTCGGGCGCATATCTTTACCCACGGGCACCTCGACCATATCGGTGCCTTTCGGCATATCATCCCCAAGCTGCCTGCACCAGTCTATGGCACAGCCTTTACATTGGGTATGCTGCAGCGCACTATGGCCGAGACCGATGGTAGCTACGAGCCGGAGTATCATGAGCTCAAACCTGAGGAGCATGAGATCGTCCAGCTGTGCGACTCCTTTAGTGTGGAGCTGGTGCGGGTGAACCACTCCATTCCTGATTCGGCCGCAGTAGTGGTGCGCACGCCAGTGGGGAACATTCTCAGTAGTGGCGACTGGCGCATCGAGGAGAACCCGGTGGATGGCCGCAAGTTCGACTTCGAGCGCTTGCAAGATATTGCGCACACCGAGGGTTTTCTCCTCATGATGAACGAATCGACCAACTGCGAGAGCGCTGGCACTCACACCCACGGTGAGCACGACATCCAGCACAGCATGGGTGAGGTGATGGATAAGTGGGCCAAGAGCCGCATCATCATCAGTAGTTTCTCTAGCCAGCTGCACCGCATTCAGCTCATCCTCGAGGAAGCAGAGAAGCATGGGCGCAAGGTGGCCTTTGCTGGCTTTAGTATGATCCAGAACCTGGAGGTAGCACTGCGCACTGGTGCTATCAAAATCCCCAAAGATACGGTGGTCAAGATGGAAGACCTCGTTAAGTTGCCCGACCACAAGATTACCATCGTCTGTACGGGTAGCCAGGGAGAATTTAGTGCAGTCCTTAACCGCATGGCAACGGGGGCGCATAAGTTCGTCAAGATCAAGGGGAGTGATGTGGTGGTCTTTAGCTCCAACCCCATCCCAGGCAACGAGAAGTACGTCGTACGCACCGTGGATGGCCTGATGCGCGAAGGTGGCGATGTGGTGCAAAACGGCAAGACACACCTGACCGGTGTGGGGCCGCTCCACCTGTCTGGCCATGGTTATTATGGTGACCACGTGCGACTCATTAGTGCCGTCAAGCCCACATACTACTTGCCCAACCACGGCGAATTCCACATGTTAGTGCACAATGCTCGCCTGGCCGAGAAGGAGTGTGGTATCCCACGCAGTCATATCTTTGTCTGCGATCCGGGGGATATTGTGGAGTTTACGACCGATGGTGCACATAAAATTGGGCGCATTCCGCACTCGGGCGGCACGATGTATGACGACGCTGGTGCAGTCGTGAGCGATGTCGTGCTGAAGGATCGCATCCATATGAGCCTGGAGGGGATGTTCGTTGTGGTGCTCACTGTGCAGCGTGGGACAGGCCGCCTTCTCACTAGTCCAGATATCATCAGCCGGGGCTTCATCTATCTACGCGATAATGAAGAGCTGATGGGAATGATCCGCGCCTACCTCAAGCAAAAAGCAGCGCGCAGTATGGTGGGTTCGTATGACTTAGACATCGTGAAGAAGGAGATCAAGGATGACATTGCCCGCGTCTTGTACGACCAAACACGCCGCATGCCCATTATTATCCCAGTCATCAACGAAGTGGGTGCACCACAGAAGGCGTCGAGCCGCACTGCTCGTGTGGGGCGCGAAGTCCCAGCTGGGCGCTCGCGTCAGAGTCTCGCTGCGCCAGCTCAGCCACACACGCCACCGCGCATTGCTAAGGGTGGTGCCGCTGCCAAAGCGGCCGCCATTGCCGCACGCAAAACTGCTGGTGTATTGCCTGCCACGACGGATGAGAAAGCGCCAACTCGCCCAGCTAATACGCGCAAGCGCCGCTCAGCCAACAATCGCACGACCGCACGTAGCAGGCAGCCGAGCAATGACGCCTTCGCTGGCTTGCCACGCAAAAAGTTCCCGCCGCGGCAAGAGCCCGACACTGAGGTAGCTGTACCAAAGGATCGCTCGGAGCGCCGAGGCTACTAGGGGTCGTCCACGATATCAAAAATGAAAAAGCCAGCGCTATATAGCTGGCTTTTTGCGTGCAACCTGTGGCTACGTATCCGACTCAACTCGCTGCTGCAGCTCGTGTACCATCTCCTCCAGGCGTTTGATGCGCTGCTGTACGCGCAAATATTCGGCGAGCACTACCAGCACAAAGGCAATCACCGCAAAGGGTGCAATCATCGTTACTATATTCCATACCATCTGCTGCATACGACCTCCTTGCTTCTATTGTGACATAGAATGGACAAAATGGCGAGAGGGGTATCATATAGCAATGATCCGCGTTATAGTGAATAGGCTTCGAATACTAGTGAGTGCGCTGCGCCATGGCATCATCACCAATAACAGAACGCAAAGTAGGCGCATTGCCGTCTTTTTTGGAGACTTGGTCATAGGTGGATGTGTCGATCGGGATGGGCCAGTCGATGTCAAGCTCTGGGTCGAGTGGTGTGAGTGATATACCGGGCATGCCAGGCTGCCACTCTTCGTCGAAGCAGTAGAGGTACTGGGAGGGTTGCTCGCTTGTCGATTGAAAACCGTTGCAAACTCCTTGTGGAACAAACACCTGCACACCTTTTGTTAGTGGGACAGTCACAACTGCGCCAACGGTGGGTGAATCGATCCGTGCGTCCACATAGACACCAAAGGCT
>CALICZ010000152.1 GCA_938049075.1 uncultured Candidatus Saccharibacteria bacterium | reverse complement strand
CGGCGAACGGAAAGCCGCACATCGGCCACGTCCTGACGCGCGTCATTAAAGATATGCTGCCGCGCTATCAATCAATGAAGGGGAAAAAAGTGCTGCGCAAGGCAGGCTGGGATGTAACACTGATCGATTCGGTGAGTAAGCATGCCCTCAAGCAGGCCAAAAAGACCTACCAATACCGCTCTGAATTGCCAGGCTTCAATGTTATTACAGCGCACAAGACGAAGATAGAGGCCTTCTTCGACACGCAAGTGGCGACACTGTGGTCAACGGTAGAGATTATCAAAAAGCACCCCAATGTACGCAATCGGCTCTACTTCGTCCAGAACTTCGAGACTGATTTTTATATCCCCGGCACGGGTGGGCCACGCTTCGCGGCCAATGCATCGTACTGTGACCAGTCGGGTGTGCGCTATGTAACAATGTCGCTCTGGTGCCAGAAGTGGCTCAAAGATATGTTTGGCAAGGATGCGAAGTATGTCTCGAACGGCATCGATATCGAGTATTATCCATACCGCGAGCGCGATTTTGACAGTGGTCGCAAGATAAAAATCCTCGTTGAGGGCGATAGTAAAAGCGAGTATAAGAATACCGACGAAGCCTTCCGCATCATCAACCAGCTCGACCCTGCGAAGTATGAGATTTCATACCTATCGTACCGCAAAGAACCCAAGGACTGGTACCGCGTCGATACATTCTACAATCGCATTGCGCCTGAGAAGGTCGGCGAAGTATACGCCAGCTGTGACATTCTTATCAAGACAAGCATCCTCGAGAGTTTCTCCTATCCACCACTTGAGATGATGGCAACTGGTGGCCTCGCAGTAGTGGTGCCTAATGGCGGTAATGTCGAGTACCTCAAGGATGGTGAGAACTGTCTCCTCTACCAACAGGGCGATATCGCGGCTGGTGTCGCGGCCGTAGAGCGCCTGGTAGCGGACAAAGCGCTGCGTGACAAACTCATCGCTGGTGGTCGCCAAACCGCCAACGACTATCAATGGAAGAATATTGAGGAGAAAGTGGCAGCGATTTACGAATAAAGTTGTTGTCTTGTTATAACGTATGACACTCCTCCCACAGATATGGGAGGAGTGTTTTATATGTTGATCACTCGTTACTCTTCTCGACGAGCTTCATCATCACTGCTTCGACATGTGAGCTGGGCCGGTCGCCAGCTACTTCGCCATTCTTTTTCCAGCCCTGCCAACCTACCCAGGAGAGGTGAGTGTTGTAATAAATATCGTAGCGAGCGGTGTCGGTGGGGCTGAGGCTAAACTTAAGGCTTTCGAGTGCTTTGCGCTGGCCAGTCGTGCCACAGGGCTGCGATGGTGAGAGAGTGACTGATGGGAGCCACTGGCCAGCAGTTTTTGCTTCGCACTGGATGGTAATAGGTGAACCATTGCGCAGCGATACGGCTTTGCCAAGACGGATTGCCTCGAGATAGCGTGATTTTCCAGTGGTGCCAGCCATGATAGGGTGTGACACATCGGGCATCCAGCCGATGTAGCCTACGTGGGCAGCGTAGCTCAGTTGGTAGAGATCGGGCACAGCAGTATTGGTTGGGTTATAAAAGGCACCGCCAGGCAAGCTGAGTGTATGCTTAGGCACAAGGCGCACCTCTAGTGCTTCGAGTTGTCGGTAGGCACCAGTCGAACCAGCTGGTTGGCCATTCTTAGCCCAGCCCATCCAGCCGACGTATTGCGAGTAACCTCGGTACCAGATGTCGTATGTAGTGGCAAGTTTGCCGGTAAGTAAGAAGCGGACTGCCTCGATGGAGCGGAATTGCCCTGTCGTGCCAGATACGTCGCCTGCTTGTTTCCAATCTTGCCAGCCGACGTAGCTAACGTGTGATGAATATTGGATGCTGCCTGACAGGCCCGTTGTGTTGTGGAGCGATGCTTTGATTGCTTCGATGCGGCGGCTTTGGCCAGTGGTACCACTCATCATCTCATCGCGCACTTCTGGCTGCCAGCCAACCATACCAACATGTGAATTGAGTGAGAGTCTAAGGGGTGATGGGTCGCCATGTGTTGCAATATTTTTATACGCTATTCCAGATGACCCAGGCGCAGGCGTTCCTTTGCGCACAAGCTTTATTTCGATCGCTTCGATAGCATTGTTAGCTCCGCCAGTTACACCAGCCACTTCACCATTCTTGGCCCAGCCCATCCAGCCAATGTAGCTCACGTGGGCGCGATAGTAGATGTCGTACGCCTGGGCGAGAGTACCAGTTGGCTGGATTTTGACGGCGGTGATTGGCCGGCCAAGCCCTGTTGTACCCGATTGCATACTACCCTGTACAGTGGGCTGCCAACCGCGCTCGTTGCTGTATGAGGTATAAGTTACCTCACCATCGATCGTGAGAGCTTGCATTGCCTTGCTTTGACCAGTGACGCCTGTAATGCCACGGTTATGAATTACCCCTGTCCAGCCGATGTAGCTGCTGTGCGATCGGAAGCTGATAAGTGGCCGGCTATGCTGGGTCGAGCCAAACCAGTCGTTCCACACGCGCCAAAAGTTGCGGTTGCCATAGGCGCTGCAATGATCGCCTAAGCCATACATATTAGCCAGGGCTGCTTGGTTGGGCTGGTATGGTGTGTAGGTGTAGAGCGCCGCTGTGGCCTTGCTCTCGATATACACATCGCCAGCGCCGCAGCCTCGCTGCACCACATTCCACAGGATACGATTGGTCGCAAACGGCTTTTTGTACGACCACCACGGTTGCTGCATACTATCCAGATACCAGCGGATGAGCTGTGCTCCTGAGGCAACTTGCATCGAGAAGCCAGCATAGTTGCGATCGCAATTGGCGCTGCCACCCGGGCCACTATCGGGGCAGTGCGAACCCATGGCATAGGTGTATTGGTTTTGGAGGGGCCAAGTGTCAGAGGTGAGCGGGCCAGCCGACTCGGTGGCGATTTTCACCAGCAGGACTTTAGGGTTGAGATTGTTCTGCTTGGCAGCATCATAGATAATCTGCGCGGCACTGACTGCTCCAGCGGGGATCGTTCCACTGAAGTTATTGGCAGGGATGTAATTGCCCGGTGTGTATTTAGGCACTTCATAATAGTCCTTGAGGCAGACATATGGAGGCCCATGCCAACCGCGAGCGGCGGCATACTGTGCTCGGCTGATATCGCGCCTGCCATGTTCGGCAGCAGGCTGCCGGCCATAGGTGTCGCATTGTGGGTTGAGGCTATTGAGAAACGCCTGAATATCTGCCACTG
This sequence comes from uncultured Candidatus Saccharibacteria bacterium, assembly GCA_938049075.1. Classification (GTDB taxonomy): domain Bacteria; phylum Patescibacteriota; class Saccharimonadia; order Saccharimonadales; family Saccharimonadaceae; genus Saccharimonas. The sequence continues at coordinate 5,425 of CALICZ010000152.1, read as the reverse complement.
ACATATCGTCGCTATTGGTAAAGAGCAAATCATCAACGATATTGCCTGCTCGCCAATCGGCTGCCGTCACTGCTTGGGCTGGGCGGGAGAGGACAGTCGCAGCAAATAAACTCACACACAACACACCAGCAAGGATATATCGCCAATATGTCGAGAAGGGACGAGCGGTGGAATATGATTGAGTCATCATCTAGCGAATCTCCTTATCAAGTGTCTTCGTGAGTGTCTTGCCACCAAGTGGCGTGACAGCGAGAGAAATATGCCACATACCTTTGGGGAGCGACCGAGCTGGCAGCGAGAATCCTGCGCAGGTGGAGTATTCTGGTTGGTAGATGATGGCAGCGTGCTGCTCGGAGCGCTGCTCGCTACTAGTGATCGTCAGCACGCACTGACCAGAGGAAAAGCCTTGTTCTCTCAGCTTAGTAGTCACAACGACTGTTTCGCCTGACTGCTCAGCAGAGAGCTCAATATGCTTCGCTGAGGTTGGGACTGGCGCGGGCTGAGCCTGGGTGATGCGCTGCTGAGAGGTGTCTTTGGTAGTATTCGTGTCATGGTTTGTGTTGCTGTCTAGAAATGATTCTTTCGTGGCGGCATCGGTCTTGTGCTGCGTTTGTTTTTGGGCTGGTGTTGGCTCATCTGACAGGGGTGGCAGTGGGGCAGGGCGCGTTGCGATATAGGCACTATAACCACCAGCGGCGATGAGCGCAATGCCACTACTAATGATGAGTGTGAGACGTTTTTTGGATAGAGTACGTAATAATTTCATAATGCTTGTGCTATTAGTGTTCCATGTCACTATAGCATAAGCGTCATGAAAGGGGAAGGTGGAAGGTGGAATATCAAAAAATCCTTATATAATTCTATCTTCTCAATGGTATATCAGAACCTTACCAATTCTCGTATCGCTCTGTTTTTATCACCCTCTCATTCAAGACACCACAAAGAGCACTGTTTCTCTATAAACATCAACCCCTCGTGCTAGCACCGAGATTTATGCCACCGGTGGTACCGGTATCGGCGCGTGGTAAGCCCAATAGGTGCCAAAGGTATAGTACAGCAAAATTGCCCCACAGCCAAAGAATATAAGGGCGTGAAACACCTTAGCCGAGGCGGTATGGAACCAAATATACTTGCGTAGCCACACCCCACAGGGGATGAGTAGCACGAGTAGCGCCGTAAAGTAACGCCCCTGCACTCCATCGGCGTAGTATGCACCAGCACCAAAGCGAATTGGTAGCAGCGCCCAGGCGGTGTACATTGCGTATGAAACCGCCGCAATAAAGACGGCAACAGTAGTGAGGTTGGCCGCGGCTAATCGACCAGCAGCTGGTGCTAGTGCTTGCTCCTCAGTCTTATCGCGCTTGATGAGTGCAAGAAAGACCAGTAGAAAGAGTGGAATCAAAACAAAGAGCGGCAGATGATATTTGAAACTCGAGAAGTCACCCACACTCCCACGCACCACGATGTCGGTGTAGCCGATGTTTGGATTGATGTAGGTATTAAAGAGGATGCGGATAAAGCCAAGCGGGTTGTGATGCAGCGGATTATCGGCTGCGCCAGATGAAAGGAGCGCACCATCATAGATCTTTTGCCAGATGAGCAGTGCCGCCAGCGACACAATACCAGCGCCCGCGATCAGCGCCCACTTGTGCAGGCTGAAGGGGAGCTTCTTGAAAAGTGATGGTAGCTTGGGCAGCTTGGTGTTTGGGATGAAGAGTTGACCTGGCAAAAACAGCAGCGGGAAGAGCAGCAAGCCATTAACCGCCTTGGTTAGTGCCAGCAGTGCCGCTATAGCCAAAAGGCCAGCAACTTGCCAGCGGCGGATCGGCGGCTCTTGGGTGTAGAGATTGAGCGTCATGGCGGTAATGAGGAATATCGCCACATTCGTCATGACGTCGCTCGAGAGTGAGGCGGCGAGATGAATCATCAGTGGTAGCAGCCCCACTACTGCAAAAACCCACTTACCAATTCGCACCCACTTGATAATGAAAAATACACTCAGCGCATAGAACAGTAAGTTTGCAATCCGCCCAAAGAGAATCGTCAAACCCGTCGACCCGTTGAAGAGATTAGCAATAAAAATACCAAGCGTTTGCGGCGCATGCATAATAGGTGCGTAACCCACGGCACTGTTACATTTGCTTGTCTTGAGTTCTGAGCGGTTGATAGGGCGCGAATAATCAGCGCTGATATTGCCATGATACACTGATGATGCCCGGCCATTAACATCCACTGGGTAGGTGCAGCGCTTGGACTCGAGGCGACCATCAGCTAACGCATACGCCCGCAAGTAGTGCATATTCTCATCACTCACTGATAGCTGCGGCACAAAAAACGCCGACAATAAGCCAAACAACAAACACAGCGAAAGAAAGACTCGCTCTGGCCGTGCAATAAATGATTCGAATGATGCCCAATATTTCTTCATAACACGCCTGATTATAGAGCACAAATCACAACAGAGCAAATTATGGTCTAAATCGCGAGAAATAACCAACCAGTGGTATACTAAATAAGATTATGCAATCTAAAAATTATATCTGGAACTCTATTGGCTCCTTTTTGCAAAGTGCCATCTCGCCAGCGCTCCTGCTGCTTATTACGCGGCTTAATGGTATCACCGACTCGGGAATTTTTTCCTTTGCGTTGTCGCTCTCGGTGGTGTTTTGGGCGATTGGCCTGTGGGGTGGGCGTACTTATCAGGTGTCGGATGTGCGCAAAGAGTTTAGTAGCAGCAGTTACCTTGCCGTCAAGCTCGTGACGTCGATCGTGATGATGGTTGGTGCGGTGCTGTTTTGCGCGGCAAATCACTATGATGTCGTTAAGTCAAGTATCATCATCGCGCTCGTACTCTTCAAGGCGCTGGAGGCAGTGGCCGACGCACTCTATGGCGTGCTGCAGATTCACCACAGACTCTACGTCGTTGGCTATTCGCTTACGATCAAGGCGGTAGGGGGCTTTGTGGCATTTTTGCTCGTCGATATGCTTATGCATAGTGTGCTGTGGGGGGTGGTGGCAATTGTGGTGGTTAATGCTCTCATGCTTGTGTTGTATGATTGGCAACAGGTACAGCGGTATGAATCCATTCAGCTTCATATCGACCATCTCGTGCCTAAGCTGCGCCATGTTGGTATGATCATGCGGCGCTGCGCACCAGTGTTCCTTACCACATTTTTGACGATGTTTTCGCTTAATATTCCGCGCTATTTTCTCGATACATTCCACACGCACGAGATCGCTTATTTTGGTATTATGGCTATGCCCATTACCTTACTCTCGCTATTTATTACCTTCATTATTCAGCCCAATATTGTGCAGCTGTCAGAGCTCTATCATCAGCAAAAGCGCCTTGAGTTCCACGCTTTGGTGAGCAAAATTATCCTGATTGTCTTGGGTATTAGTGCGCTGACACTGATTGCAACCTGGCTAGTTGGGGCACCGCTTCTTACTCTCATTTTCAATGCACGCATTACTGATTATCGCACTGAGCTACTCATCATGGTAGTGGGAGCGGTGGCTAATGCGCTGGTGTCGATTTATATCAATATCCTCACTGTGCTGCGCGAATTTAAGGGGCAGTTCTATATACTCTTGCTGAGTAATATCGTACTCACAGTCGTGTCATATGGTGTGGTGCAGCACTATGCGATGCTGGGCAGTGTGCTGTGTTTTATGGTGGCAGGTATCATCCAAGCGGCGCTACTTGCGGCAGTCTATCGCCAGCAACTGCGCTCTATGGCTGTGTAGTAGGAGTAGATAATTTCTACCTCCCCACACTCCCTCCGACGAAGTAACAAAAGGGTTGAGTCTACGAGACACCGACCTCTTGTGCTGAGATAAAATCGATCATTACAATTAATTGTACACCTCTATCTGATGGAGCGATGAGAAAGTAGGGTTCTATCTAGTGCTAAGAAAGAGAGGTTATGAGATCCAAGTTTTTCTGACTCACTTACTTGGCAAAATTGATTGCAACAATATCCTGAGGAGGTGAGAGATCTAACGGTACCATATGAGTTTTTAAAAGGGGTAGGGTAGCTCTTCAGTGTATTTTTTGTCTCACATCGACCATACGATTTCATATATTTCAAAAAGCTTACGCTAACTGTGCTATAATAGCGGAAACAAAGGAGGGTATATGAGCAAGGGGATTGTAATATTGGGTTGTAATGGCCAAGTGGGGCGGGCGCTCCAGGAGGTATATCCAAAGGCGACAGCGCTAGGTCACCAGCAGCTCGACATTGCTGATGAAGAGCAGGTGCTTGGGTATGATTGGTCGGGTGTGGATGTCATTATCAACGCGGCGGCGTTCGTCAATGCCGATGGATCCGAAACACGTGAAGGCCGCACTAAAGCGTGGCAGGTTAATGCTGTTGGCCCGCGCAACCTCGTCAAGATAGCGCTGGAGCATGATATTACACTGGTGCACTACTCATCCGACTATGTCTTTGATGGGACGAACAAAAACCACGGTGAGGATGAGTCACTCTCACCACTGTCAGTCTATGGTGATGTCAAGGCAGCAGGAGATCTATTGGTTAGCCTTGCGCCACGTCATTATGTACTACGTGTTTCGTGGGTGATTGGTGATGGACACAACTTCCCACGGACGATGAAGCGCCTGGCTGATATGCGCATTAATCCCAAGGTTGTGGATGATCAATATGGTCGGCCAACCTTTGCGTCGGAAATTGCGCGTGCCACCAAGCACTTGCTAGACACCAAGGCCGAGTATGGTTTGTATCATGTGTCTAACTCCGGGCCGATCAAATCGTGGGCAGAACTTGCCGAAGATATTTTCGAATATGCAGGACACGATCGCGATAGGGTTGTAAAAGTGTCAACACAAGAGTATAGTAAGGATAAGATTCCGTTTGCGCCTCGACCAATGTATAGCGATATGAATTTGTCGAAGCTGCACAACACCGGATTCATCAGTGAGAGCTATCAGCCATTACTGGAAAACTACGTAAAAAACATAGCAGCGGTGGAATAAAGGAGAGAGGCAGGCCATGCCCAGAGTCAAAAAGAAAATCTTAAATGTCTTGTATCAAAGTGACGATAACTATGCAGTGGTGAGTGCGATTTCGATCGCATCACTGCTTGAGAATAACAAGACACTCGACGAGATTCATATTTTTTATTGTGGGTATAAGCTAAGCAAGCAAAGCAAAGATCGCCTCAAAAAGTTGGTTGAAAAATACCCCAACGCCTATTTGACATTCATCAATCCCAACACGTATCACAAGAAACTACAGAAGCTAGGTGTCAAGCCGTGGCATGGTGTGTATGTGACGTGGCTCAAGATGCTAGCACTGGCCGATCTTGACATCAAGACCGATCGTGTGCTCTACCTCAACCCACACACGATCATTACCAGCTCCCTTGATGGCTTGCTGGAGCTTGATTTTGAGAAAAATATCAT
>CALICZ010000151.1 GCA_938049075.1 uncultured Candidatus Saccharibacteria bacterium | reverse complement strand
ACCGGTCACCTCTTCGCTGCCAGCGAAGCGCTCTAGCCAAATGAGCTAATGCCCCGTCTGCTATAGACTATAGCAAAAAATCACCTCTTTGACTAGAGGTGATTTGCCGGTAGCTGCTACGCGCCCACCCTGGGGCACAATGTTTGTTTTGGCACGATGTTTGTGTTTGGACGCAACGGTACCCCTTTTGCGTACCAGCTTGTCTTTATTATGCACCACCCTTTTGCAAAACACAAGCAGTTCGCCGATTAATTACCACACTTTTACGGTTCAGGTGCTCTAAGGCTCTTACGTTTCATCTAGAGAAATGTCCAGTTAATGCAAGCGTCAAAGCATCCAAGCAAAGTACTCGTACAAGTATCTTAATACAAGATCTCCCCCTATTGTTATTTACAAAAGCAAAACACCACCTATCTTGGTGGTGCTCATGTGTCGCGAGGCATCATATCTGGTGCGGACGAGAAGACTTGAACTTCCACGAGCGCAATGCTCACCAGCCCCTCAAGCTGACGCGTCTACCAATTCCGCCACGTCCGCATATCTCGCGACACTGTTGATTATACCGCATGTTAGGGGGTTTTGTAAACATCTCGCGTTGTCACTGTCCAACGGAGGACGTCTGCGTAGCGATCTGCACCGGAGACAAGGGTATCGCCCTGCTGGATGGCCTGTACACCGGGGCCCGTGGCATACACACTAGCCGACCGATAGAGGCCAATCGCCGGCACGTCGCTGTACCACTGCTCGGCAAACGCTTTGTACTTGGCAGCACGCAGCTTTGGCTCGAGGCGCGTCCGGGCGCTGGCCAATGCGGCATCTGCGGTGCGACTCGTGTAATTGACGAAGTTATAGCCCTGGTAGCCCGTCTGCGAGGAGTGCCAGTAGGCATAGACATCAGGGTCGGCACCAATCGCTAACTCATAGAGCAAAACATCGTAGCTTCGCCCCTGCAATGTCCCTTGGACAAAGGTGGATGACGTTGCCGAGCGGTCGATCACTTGCTGCGTCACCGCGACGCCAAGCTGCTGCCACTGCTCCATTACCTTGGCGAGGACCGCTTCGTACTCTGCGCCCTTCGTAGTGGTGATCATAAGCTCCAGCTTTTGGCCATCTTTGCTGCGAACTTTGCTGCCATCGGCGAGCTTCCAGCCTGCTTCATCCAGCATCGCAGCGGCCTTTGCTTTGTCATGCTTATCTGCAGATGGTGTATTGATACCGCCAAGCTGACTGGGGATAAATGGCCCATCAAGGCGCTGCACACCCTCACCCAGCGAGGTGCGAATCGCAGCGGTGTTGGTGCCTAATTGGAGGGCTTTGCGAACCGCGCGATCTTTGAGGATGGGGTTGGTATTGTTCATGAGCAAATACACCCCACGGTCGGTTGGTACAGTAGTCGTCGTGTATTGGTTGCGCGGGATATCTTTGCGCATCATAACAGAGAGGTCGGTTGCGCCGCTCAACTCACCAGCCTGCAGAGCCGAGACGATATCTTGCTGCGTGCTATACGCTTGGAGCTCGAAGCGATCGAGCTTGGGTCGGCCACCATAGTAGCCATCAAAGGCAACGACATGCACGGTTTTTGGCCGGCGAGCATTGTTGGTCGATTGCAAAATCTGAAACTTAAACGGCCCGCTACCAACTGGTGAATGATTAAACGGCACCTGGCGCATCGAGCTTGGCGTTGCTGAACTCAGCATATGTTCAGGTAAAATTGGCAAGGTCAATGCATGGGGGAAGGCGGCATACGTGGCAGGTAGCACAAACTGCACAGTAGTATCATTGACTGCCTTGGCCTGGACGTCG
>CALICZ010000150.1 GCA_938049075.1 uncultured Candidatus Saccharibacteria bacterium | reverse complement strand
TAGCAACAGTGTTGTTGGGCACATACTGAAGCTCTGCATCTTCAACAGTCATGCCAGCTGCGAGCAAAGCTTCGCGAACTTTGGCAAGCTCTTTTTTGTCGGTGTAGACGGTGAGGCCGCCATCTTCTTCTGTTGCATCCTCAGCTCCAGCATCAAGCACAGTAAGGAGCGCTTCTTCACCACTGGCTGCTACGCGGATCACGCCCTTGCGCGCAAACTGAAACATCACACTACCGCTATCTGCCATGGTGCCACCATTCTTGGTGAGAGCAGTGCGGACCTCTGGGTAGGTACGATTCTTGTTGTCGGTTGCTGTCTCGATAATGATGCCAACACCACCTGGGCCGTAGCCCTCATAGACCGCCTCTTCGAGTGCGGCAGCATTTTTATCATTGATGCGATCAATTGCTCGCTGGATGTTAGCGTTGGGCATATTGGCTGCCCGAGCCTTCTCGATGGCCAATGCGAGACTTGAGTTAGTTGTTGGATCGGTGCCGCCACGGGCTGCAATGGCAATCATATTGCCAAGCTTGGTAAAGGCTGCGCCGCGCTTTGCATCAACCACGGCCTTTTGGCGATGGGTCGTGGCCCATTTACTGTGTCCAGACATAGGTTCTCCTTGATTGTTCTATCTTTCAACTCATTGTAGCATATTGGGTAGTTGTTATTCTACGAGCGAGGCATTGCGTCATCCGGATCGCAGCCTATCTAGTAAACTCCATACTGCTTACTCTGTTTCCATAGAGCCTAGTAAGGGAGCTAGAGTCTTTTGTGTGTTTGCTTTTCTTATGGTGGAATTCTCGAATCCATTGGATATTTTATACCCACTGAAGTTAGCTAGGTATAATCGCTAACGCAAGAGAAACGAACTTTCATGGGCAGGTAGTATAGGTTTGAAAGAGTGATAATTGAAGTCTGCGCTTACTCCGCTTGACAGTCTACCACAACCAGTGCTATACTCGCAGAGTCTACGGGCCCATAGCTCAGCAGGTTAGAGCACCTGCCTTTTAAGCAGGGTGTCGTGAGTTCGAGCCTCACTGGGCCCTCCATTGATCAATAAGCAGGCGAGATAGCCTGTTTTTTGTTATGTTGATTGATTAGACTACTGTACAAATAAAATGTGCGCAATTAATAAAATGATGAGCGTGTGCTTAACTATAGCGAGTTGCTTTGCGCATAATCGTGGCGAGGCGAAAAAACAAAATGTAAACTATGCGGAACTATAGCCTAGCGAGTTACTGTGTGGGTTTGCTGTAACTTATTTTGGCACTATTGGCGATTTTTTATTTGGGCGTGCAGTAGCGTATGGTAATGTGGCTAGCAGTAAGATTGACCAATGGCTGCGCCCAATGGTGTGCAAATGCTAGAGTGAGTGTATATATGAGTATGAGCGTATTTGTGCGTTTGAACCATAAAACCGCGTTTTCTTACCGTCTAGCTAAGTATAAAGATAGAGCACGAACCAATGATTTCTATCTCAAATTCACCTAGCTTCATAGCTATACTGTGGCAGTATATAGCAGAAGCTCTCAGATTCAGCTATACTAGCATCATGCGAATCATTGGTATAGACCCGGGCACTGGCATCCTTGGCTTTGGCGTCATTGACGCTCATGGTGGTGCAACGCGACTCGTTACGGCTGGTGTCATTACAACGCCAGCACATACTCCAATACCAGAGCGTCTTGGTGAGATATTCGATAGCCTGACGAGTATTATTGCAGAGACACGGCCCACAATGATGGCGATCGAGAAACTCTTTTTTACGCGTAATATAACTACCGCTATGAGCGTAGCCGAAGCACGTGGCGTAGCGCTGCTGACTGGCCAGCGGGCAGGACTGCGGATTGAGGAATATACACCACTCCAGATCAAGCAGACAATCACTGGCTATGGCAAAGCAGATAAAAAGCAAGTGCAAGAGATGGTGCGGCTCCAACTAGGCCTTCAGACGGTACCCAAGCCAGACGACTGTGCAGATGCTCTCGCGGCAGCGATTATGGCAGCGTTTATGACGCGGCAGAGCTAACTGGTTGGAAAGTAAACTTCTGTATCTGTGTCAGTAAAAACGGCTCTCTAACTGTAACAAGAGTGTGTGCTATATCAGGGATGAGGAAGAGAAAAGCGCTAAGATTGGTGTTTTCGGTACATTGCGCCAGAACGATGGTATAATTAAACTATGCAACTACCTCGAGGAAGACAACAACCAGCCCGGATGGGCAGATATGCCAACTTTGGAGAGGTTCGCCAGTCGAAACCACCGCGCCGAAGACGCGAGCATAAGCATTTCTTGTGGTTTTGGAATATGAGCAAAAAGAAAAAGGCGATGGTGATTCTGACGCCGATTTTGCTGTTTTTGCTGATTGTGCCGATTTTGACATACCTATATTATGCACGTGATATTTCTGACCAAGAGCGGCTGATGAACCGTAACAATACTGGTATCGTGCTCAATGATGTCAACAACAAGCCACTCTATAGTGTGGGGCGAGCCCAGCACCGCAATATGGTGAAGCTGGCTGACATCTCTGACAGTATGAAAAATGCGCTGCTGGCTAGTGAGGATAAAGACTTCTATAAACACCCTGGGTTCAGTCTAATTGGTATCTTCCGGGCAGCCTTCCAGCGCCATGGCGGCGGCTCGACCATTACGCAGCAGCTCGCCAAGAACACTGTTCTCACAAGCGAGCAGACTTTTATGCGTAAGTACCAAGAGCTGTTTGTGGCACTAGCGATCGAGCAGAATTATACGAAGGACCAAATCCTCGAGATGTATCTCAACTCTGTGTACTATGGTGAAGACTCATTTGGTATCGAGGAGGCAGCCAAGATTTACTTTGGTAAAGCACCAAAGGACCTCACGTTGGCTGAGAGCGCTATGCTTGTTGGTGTGCTGCCAGCCCCAACCGCTTACTCGCCAATCAGTGGTAGTCCAGAATTGGCTAAGCAGCGCCAAAAGACAGTGCTCGGCCGCATGGTTGACGTGGGTGCTATCACTAATGAGCAAAAAGACGCAGCGTATGCGCAGCAGCTCTCGTATGCATCGACCGCAAATACCGTTAAGTCGATTGCGCCACACTTTGCCCAGATGGTTATAAACCAACTCAAACAGAAACTATACAGTGCGGAAGATAAAAATGCGTATGATAAGTTAATGCGCTCGGGCTACCAGGTGAAAACAACACTTAATATGGATACTCAGCAGATGCTGATCAATAACGTCTCCAAGCAGATTCCATACCTCAATAACCGTGGTGGGACGAATGCAAGCGGTGTTGTAATAGACGTTAAGACAGGTCGGGTGCGCGCACTGGTGGGTAGTGCTGACTACAACAACCCGCAGTGGGGTAATGTCAATATGGCAACGACACCGCGCCAGCCAGGCAGTAGCTTCAAGCCGATCTACTATGCCGGGGCACTAGCCGAGGGGGTTATTACACCAGCGACAATTTTCCAAGATAAGCCAACTGACTTTGGCGGTGGCTACCAACCGCTCAACGCTGACAAACGTTGGCACGGGAGTGTGACGACGCGTCGAGCAATTAGCTGGTCGCTCAATATCCCGAGCGTGGAGATCATGAAGAAGTTTGGTATTAGTAAGTCGGTTCAAACGGCTAACAATCTTGGTATCTCGTCGATTACTCAAGCAACAGGTGAGAAGAATGGTTTGTCTCTCGCACTTGGCTCGGGTGAGGCATCGCTAACGCAAATGACTAATGCCTATGCAGCATTTGGCAACCAAGGGCAGCAATTTGAACTGGGGCTCATTGAGCAGGTTAATGACAAATACAACAAGAAAGTTAGTTGGCCCAACGCAACAAGCAAGCGGGCAATTAGCGAAGGCGGGGCCTACTTGATCTCAAACATCCTATCGGACAACTCGGCACGAGCGAGTGTGTTTGGCTCGAGCCTCACGGTGCCTGGCCACACTGCGGCTGTCAAGACAGGAACGACGAATGATAACAAAGATGCGTGGACGATTGGCTATAACCCAGAGTATGCCGTTGGCGTTTGGGTTGGTAATAATAACAATACACCAATGGACTACGGTGGCTCAGACATGGCAGGGCCAATCTGGCGCAACACAATGACGAAACTCTTAGCAGGCCAGTCGAATACCCAATTCCCTGTACCAAGTGGTGTTGTGCAGCGCTCGGTCTGTACGAGCGACGGTGGCTTGGCTACTACTGAGAATGCCAAGGGGACATACAAAGAATACTTCCTAACTGGCGCATTGCCAACCAAGCAATGTAATGTTGTGCGTACCAAGATCCAAGTTTGTAATCTCAGTGATAAAAAGATGGAGTCTATCTACGAAGATGACTTCGACAGCACGAAGTACTCGAAGAACAGTTCGGACTGCTCCACGACGAAACAGCAAATCCGCGTCTGTGACGTTGAGCAAAAACGCATCATTACTATCGACGAAAAAGACTTTGACAGTAGCCGCTACTCGAAGAATATCGCGAGCTGTCGGTCAAGCAGCAGTGGTAGTTCTGGTAGTACGGACGATGATGATAGTGACAACAACTCGGGTAATATAACTGGTGGTACACGCCGTCGCAATAATACAGGTAACAACAATGGAAATACTGGAGGGACCAGCGGGGGTAACTCTGGTACGGGTGGTACCAGTGGTGATGGCAATTCTGGACAGAGTGGTCGGAACAATACCGGTGGTGGCAATAATAATAACTACAACTATTTCTAGATGAGATTGTGAGGATAGACAACGCGTGATTGCTCATATTGCTGGCCAAGTTGATGAGAAGTTTGCGGGTAGTGTCATCATTGACGTGCAGGGGGTTGGCTACGAAATAGCGGTCGCAGCACATGATTATGATGCGATGCAGCTTGGTGAGACAGTTAAACTCTATACATATCACCATATCCGGGAGCAAGCTCAGGAGCTGTTTGGCTTTTCGTCACGGGCAGCCAAGAAACTGTTTGAGCTGCTCATCACTGTGCAAGGCGTAGGTCCCAAGGCGGCACTGGCTATCCTCAGCCTTGCTGAGGCTGAGCAGGTGCGTAATGCCTTAGCCAATGCCGATGCGGCCTTTATCCAAAAAGCCAGTGGGGTGGGCAAAAAGACTGCTGAGCGTGTGGTGGTAGACCTGCGAGATAAGGTGGGTGTGCCGACGTACTATGCTACTCACGACGCGCCTATGCAGGTGGAGCTTGATACAAACGACGAAGCACTCGAAGCGTTGGTTGCGCTGGGCTATACGTTGGCAGATGCCACCAAAGCACTTGCTCATGTCGATACGAGCTTGCCCACAGCACAGCGAGTGACAATGGCTTTGAAACAGTAACAATATAAAGAGAGGAGACGGGATGGCAAAAGTATTTGTGTCAGGACAGATTGGTGATATTCCTGTAGTGCAGCAAGTGCAGGCAGCGTTGGTGGCGGCTGGGCATGAGATTACTCATGATTGGACGCGCAACGAAGGCGGCAGTAAGATGTTGGCTGGTCAGCAGACGAAGTTCGATCAAGCAGCAGAGTCAGCACGCCGTGCCACAAATGACATGAATGGTGTAACTGAGAGCGACGTCTACGTTATCTGCACCGATAATGAAAAAGCAGGTAAGGGCATGTATGTCGAGCTGGGTGGAGCGCTTGCACTCAATACCACCACTGGTTCACCACGAATTTATCTATTGGGTCAACGCAGGCATGCAACAATCTTTTATTTCCATCCCTCGATTCGCTTGTGTGACTCGGTAGATGAAATTATTGCTGACCTTGATCATTGATTAGGAATAACGCAAAAAATATGAGATACTAGCACATGGTGTGAAAAATCCTGAACAGAAAAATTCGGAGAAACCTGATGTGCAGCACATATCTCGCCTAAGAGAAATGGCGAGTGTGGGACTGACGGCCCTGCGCTATGGTGGCGTAGAATATATTGCACAGCAGGTGCGTGACGGCAAGCCGATTGGGCCTGCGCTTGCAGCTTTTATGGTGGCTGATGTTGCTGATGGGCAAATTCTTGACGATACGCCACTGCGCCGTGTGACTGACGGCGTGGTAGACACAGCCGCTGTGGTGCGGGTGATGTATGAGCTAGGCAAGCGCTACCCTGAGGCGCGAGCGGGAATTGCTGCCGTTGCCCTTGGGCAGGCAGCAACTGGCGCAGCCAATGCCTACCACCTAGCAAAAACTGGTGAGGTGACCAAAGGTGGGCGCTACAAACGGGCCGCTAATATTACTACGGCGGCTTTTGCTATTATAACGGCACGTGGCAATCCAAGGCGGACGCGCCTCGCAGGCTGTATAGCGGCTGGCGTTGTTGTAGCTACAACAGTACCGCATCTGCGTGGAGTTGGCAAGCCGACTGGCAAACAAGTTCGTCGGTTATAATATGCACAGCTGAGGCGTGTAGGCACCTCTGTTGACAACTGATAAACTTACCCATATAATAGGACATCTATGTTTGATAAATTCCCTAACTCTCAGGTTGATAGTGCACCTGAATCAATTAGCCAGTCAAAGGAGTATTATGTAAGAGCCTTTAAAGGATCGGTGAAACGTGCTTGTGAGCGCTATCCCAAATTACCTTATCATAATCCTGAGCACATGAAAGATGTGATGCAATCAGTTGGCGAGCTTGTGGAACTTTTGCCTAGTGATAGCTATCCGCGTGTGATCAGCCCATGGCAAGAGGGACTCCTTGTCTTAGCGGCGGCCTGGCATGATGCTGGCTTCGATGATGAGGCAGCTCAGACGTACCCGACGAAGGAAGAATATGCGATAGTGCTCATGAAGGAAGATGTCAAGAGTAATGATATTGACCTGACTGATCGTGAGATTGCTTTTCTCGATCGGGCTATTAGGGGTACAATTATGGTGCCCGCACTCCAGCAACGTGATACGCCCGAGGCGAAGCTACTCCACCACGCTGATATGGCCTATATGACAGCTGATTGGGAGACATTCTGGCGCGGTGCCGAGGCGTTCCATCATGAGGAGCATCCAGATATGTCATGGGAGAACTTCCAGCAATTTGAGGCAAAATTCTTGTTAATATATATGGAGTCGTTGAAGAATGACTTTCAATCACTTGGTATTGCTGAGGACGAAATCCAAAAACGATTGGGTACCCTTGCATCTCACCTTAAGCGCATTATGGAAATGGATAACCCATGGCGTGGCCCAGCTAAGATTAGTTTGTAAATAGAACAATGACAACAACTATCTCCTCGCTTATAATAAAACGAGAGGAGGTGATAAAAATGAAAAACTGCGACATTTGCCCATTTGTGGCAGAGCAAACAACTGATGACCCGGCGGTGGTCTTGCAAACCGATCGGTGGAATGCAGTGCTCGATCGCAATCAACTATATCTTGGCAAGGGGTTTGTGACACTGCGCGAACATAAGTCGTCGCTTGGGGAGCTCGATGAGACCGATTGGCGCGAACTCCACGAGGTGATCCGCAGCATGGAGCGCGCAATTACCCAGGCCTTTGGCGCAGACGTGTGCAACTGGGAATGCTTGATGAACAATGCCGTTAAGGCTGGGCAATCGACTCACGTCCACTGGCACCTCTATCCACGCTATGCTAACGGTACACACTTTGCGGGGGAGGAATTCCCCGACCCAAAGTGGCCACGGCATCTAGAGAGTGGTGAGCACCGTGTGAGTGAGGAGCTGTTTGGCAAGATTGTCCTGGCAGTGCAAGAGAACTTACCCTAAGCAAGGAACCATGCCGCTGCAAGGTATATAACAGCCAATATAGCCGGTGCAATTACCATACCCCACTCTTGTTTTTTGAACCCAATAACAACATCGCCAATTTGTGCTAAGCTTGCTGCGGCAAAAATAAGCTGCAGCGCAGAACCATTAAACGTAAATGGAGCAACTACCGTAAGTAACCCCAGTGGCAGTGCTCGAGAAGCGTACATTGCCGCGTAGAATCGCTCGCCATGAGTGATGGTCACTGAGCGGCTCATCATACCAGGCTTGATGAGTGCAATAATTGCAGCGATGATCGTTGTAATGGATGATAGGGTCGTGATGACAAGTATGACAGTATGCATGAGTATAGTAAACCATATGATGAGGTTGCTATGCAATCTATCCCCACTACCAATGCTATAATAAACCTATGGCGATAGAACGAATTGTTGATACCAGTAGCCACGCGGATGATAGCGAAGAGCAGCGTATTGAGGTGACGCTGCGGCCACAGCGCTTTGCGGAGTATGTGGGGCAGGAGCGGCTGAAGAAGAATTTGCAATTGGCAATTGCGGCAGCCAAGAAGCGCAGCGAGCCAATCGACCATGTTTTGCTCTATGGCCCACCTGGCCTTGGCAAGACAACGATGGCGGCGGTGATTGCCAACGAGATGGGGGCTGGCTTGCGGGTCACCAGTGGCCCGGCGATCGAGAAAGCGGGTGATTTAGCATCGATCTTGACCAACCTCAACGATGGCGACGTGTTGTTTATCGACGAGATCCACCGCTTGGGGCGAGCTGTGGAAGAGATCTTATACTCGGCGATGGAGGATTTTAAGCTCGATATTGTCATCGGCAAAGGACCAGCGGCCCGCAGTGTCCGGCTCGATCTACCGCGCTTTACGGTAATTGGCGCGACGACACGGACGGGGAGTCTTGCAGCGCCACTGCGCGACCGATTTGGGCATATCTATCGTTTGGAATTTTACACCCCAGAGGAGATTGCACAGATTATCACGCGGGCAGCGACTATCCTCGAGACGCGCATCAAGCCAGAGGCGTCGCGACTGCTCTCCACCAGAGCACGTCTCACACCACGGATTGCTAATCGCTTGCTCAAACGGGTGCGCGACTATGCGGACGTGAATGGTGATGGTATTATTGATGTAACAACGACAACACAGGCACTGACTCTGCTGGAAGTTGACGAGCTTGGCCTCGACCCAGCCGACCGTAATTTGCTGCGCTCGATGCTTGATACCTATGGTGATAGCCCGGTTGGCCTGACGACAATTGCCGCTCTGACAGGTGATGAGACAACGACAATAGAGGACTTTTATGAGCCATATCTCCTGCAGATTGGCTTTATTGAGCGGACACCGCGAGGCCGACGGGTGACACCTCGAGCGCAGCAGCATCTTGGCCGTGCAATGGAGTAAGAGGCATGAGGTGATGAGCCCAAGATATGCTACAATATACCCATGAATTCACAACGATTGCAACGCAATGATCCACCACGGCCCGTCGCCTATGATGTCGATGGCAACCCACTCTACGCCGAGCCACCCACGGCACCACGGGCGAGCAGCACACTCTACGATGTGAGCGGCAAAGAAGGCGCTCCCCACTACCATGCGCCGCGCCCAGAAGCGAACCTGCCACGGATGTCATCAGAGGTGCGCCGCCGCCATGATGAATCAGTCATGGCCTTCCCGAATCTCAATCTGAGTGAGCAAGAATACATCATTAGTGTGGTGCGTCGCCACCCAATCGGTATGCTGCCAGCGATCGTTATGTCTACCTTGATGACAAGCATCGTCTTAGCACTGATGTTTAATTACGACTATATTTTTGACCTCCTCCACCTACCAACTTCTGCTTCTGGGTCATTTATGTTGCTGTGTATGGCGCTCATCTTGGCCTTTATTCTTGGTGGCTATGTGTCGGTCTGGGTTTATACGCGCAATATGTTTTATCTAACGAACGAGAGTGTTATCCAGGAGATCCAGACGAGTATTTTTTCACACACTGAGCAAACGGTTAGTCTGATGAATATTGAAGATGCCAGCTACAACCAGCGTGGTGTCCTCCAAGCAATGTTTAATTATGGCTCAATTCGCCTCAGTACGGAGGGTGACGAGACGACCTATCGCTTCTCATTCGTAGCCAACCCCAAGCAAGAAATCGCGACGCTTAATAACGCAGTAGAGGACTTTAAGAACGGTCGGCCAGTGGCAGATGACTAATACTAGCAGACGTTGATGATAAAAACACCGAGCAGACAAAGCTCGGTGTTTTTTGTATACCTATATACAGACTTAGGTATTATTGCGGTTGGTCTTGGTGTAGTCTGCCTCTCGCTCTAAGTTGGCGGTGAGTTTGTAGCCTTTGCACTGGTTGTCGGTGGTGCAGTCGGTGCCACTGTAGTGGTAGCTAGACTGGGCGCTGCCAAGCTTGTGGCCATTTGGATCGGTAAAGAGCGATGGGTCAACCGAGCGCAGTGTCTTACTATCGATCGTGTTGGGGTAGTGGTTATTTTTTTCAAAATACACTTCTTCCAGGCTATAGTACATTGCGTTAATGGCAGTTTTGCGCTGGTTGTCACGCTGCGTCGCTTCGGTCGCGATTTTCTCACTAAAGAAGAGCCAACTGCCCGTTGCAAGCAGAGCGATCACAACGATGAGCTCAATAACGGTAAATCCTTTACGTGCCTTCATGGTGTTATTATAGCATGTCTATCACGAAAAATGTCTTCAAAAGGCCCGTTGCTGTTTAGCGCTCTATATCGGTAGAGTCGTGGAAGCTAGAGGTTATATACAATAAATAAATCGGTGATAGTCGAGGTATTGTTACTGTAAATCAATCTCCACGCGGACAACGGCAAGAGATTCTGGTATAATAAATTCTTGAAGGAGAGGGGACGTATGACCAAACAATCGAATACGACACAAACCACAGACGACGGCAAGCTCAAAGCGCTTGGCCTCGCGATGGATCAGATTACAAAACAATTTGGCGATGGCGCTATTATGAAGCTTGGTGAATTCCACCAGGCAGATGTAGCGGTGATTCCGTCTGGCTCGCTGAGCCTCGATCTTGCGCTGGGCGGTGGCTACCCCAAGGGGCGCATTATCGAGATCTATGGGCCAGAGAGTAGCGGTAAGACGACGCTGACGCTACATGCCATTGCCGAGATTCAGAAACAGGGTGGCACGGCGGCCTTTGTTGATGCCGAGCATGCGCTCGACCCGAGCTATGCCAAGAAGCTTGGCGTCGATACAGACAACCTTTTGGTGTCGCAGCCAGATAATGGTGAGCAAGCATTGGAGATTACAGAGACGCTGGTGCGGTCGAATGCCGTTGACCTCATCGTGGTGGACTCGGTGGCAGCGTTGACGCCGCAAGCAGAAATTGACGGTGACATGGGTGATTCACACATGGGTCTCCAGGCTCGCTTGATGAGCCAAGCACTGCGTAAGCTAACGGGGATTATCAACAAGAGTAAAGCAACCGTCATTTTCATCAACCAGATCCGCATGAAGATCGGCGTAATGTTTGGCAATCCTGAGACAACGACCGGTGGTAATGCGCTGAAGTTTTATGCCTCGCAGCGGGTGGATATCCGCCGGATTGGGCAAATTAAGGTGGGTGATGACATTCGCGGTAACCGCACGAAGGTGAAGGTGGTAAAGAACAAGATTGCGCCGCCCTTCCGCGTTGCTGAGTTCGACATCATGTACAACGAAGGCATCTCCAAGACGGGGGATATTCTCGACCTCGCAGTGCAGCATGGTATTGTTGATAAGTCTGGGGCGTTCTTCAAATACGGTGGCGAGACAATTGGCCAAGGCCGCGACAAGACCAAAGAATACCTCAAAGAACACGCCGATACCCTGGCTGAAATTGATGGTAAAGTCCGCGAGGCAGTGAAGGCGGCGGAAGAAGCGTAGCATTGAAAACTTCAGTTTTTACAACTGTTGTGCGAGATGAGGGTCGGGTTTTTGCAGAGACAGCACATTCATTTGCGTTCTTGACCAACATACCAATTACACCCGGGCATAGCTTGGTTGTGCCACAGCGTGTCGTTGCAACGATTGATGAGTTGACACTAAAAGAACTTACTGATTTGTTTGCTTTGGTGAAGTATGTGAAGGATGTGCTGCGCCAAGCGGTTAGCGCTCAAGGGTTTAACTGTGCTTGGAATGAGGGTCGCGCCTACGGTCAGTCGGTGCCGCACCTCCACATTCACATTGTGCCACGAACACAAGGTGATGCTGGTATTACTCAATATGAACCACGCCAGTTCTTGTATCGCCCAGGGAGCCGTGCCGAGTCGCCAACGGCTGAGCTGGCTGATCTAGCGCAGCACATGAGAGAAGCAGCATCTGATATAAAGAACAATACACAGGAGTAAGCAATGCATAATGATTTATGGCAGAGTTATCGCCCAAATGGAGTGCCAAAACAGGGCGAAGGCCTTGCCCGCAAAGATGTGACCAAGGATGCTATTGTCGCGGCAGCGCATGTTTGGTTGTGGCGGCGTAGTAGCGATGGTGGATGTGACATATTGCTCCAGCGCCGAGCTGATCAGGTCAGAAACTGGCCAGGTTATTGGGATATTTCGGCAGCGGGGCACGTGAGCCGGGGCGAGACACCGCTTGATGCGGCGCTGCGTGAGGCTCAAGAGGAGATTGGTGTGGCGCTTGATACTTCTCGAGTGAAGTTTATTGGGAGTTTGCCAAAGCGCAAATCAGCATATAGCGAGTTTCACTTTATTTACACTTATGAATATCACGATGAGCCGCTCGATATGGTTGATGGTGAAGCAGCGGCACTGCGCTGGGTGCCGTATGACACATTCCGCCAGATGGTCGAGCAGCCAGAAGATGTGATGCTTGTGCCGCATCGGCCACTCTATTTTGCGCTGTTGATGGAAGAACTAGGACGAATATCGCGCGAGTCATAAAATAGGGGTAGAGACCAAAGACCAAGGCAACGAGTCTAGAGTCTACACTAGAGGAGTAAAAATAAAGCATGGATATCGAAAACCACTACAGAAACGAAACTCCGTTTACCCGGGCAATCATCCTCCATGGACGACCAGACTATGACGAGTACTATAATATCCAGGGTGACGGCCCAAGCAACTCACATTGGCTGCCTTGGCTTCAGCAACAACTCTTGATACGTGGGATACTGACGCAAACACCCGAGATGCCTCGCCCATACGAGCCACGCTATGAGGTGTGGCGCCAAGAATTTACCCATCTGCCAGTGGATGAGCGTACGCTGCTAGTGGGCCATAGCTGTGGTGGTGGCTTTTTGCTCCGCTGGCTGAGTGAGGGAAATTGCCGTGTTGGCCGGGTCGTACTGGTGGCACCGTGGCTGGATGTTGAGGGAGAGGCAGGAGATTTCTTTCGCTTTGCACTCGACCGCCAGATAGACCGCAAAGCGGTGCACGGCATTGATGTGCTCTACTCTACCGACGACTACCCACATCTGCAAAGCTCCACGGCAAAGCTCCGCCGTGAGCTACCCCAGCTACGCTACCATCGATTTGTCGACCACGGCCACTTCACCTTCAGTGCAATGCAGACGCGAGCGTTTCCAGAGCTGATAGAAATTTGTTTAAGAGAGGAGAAGAAATGACTGAAAATGATGACTTGAAAGACGAAAGTAGGGTGCTAGATGCGCTTCCCACGACGCAGATTGATATAACGCGCGTAGCGAATCTGCGCGAGATACTCAAAGAGTACGGGCACAAGACGACAGAAATATGTAGCATGCAGCTTGGCTATGATAATCATCTCTATGTTTTGCTCTCGAGTAATATTCCAATGAGAGGCGGGATAGCTTGTTTTACAAAAATCAAGGTAGATAGTGTCTTTTCGGTTCTTGAATTTGTCATTGATTGGGAGAAAGAGACGGTTAAACAGGTAATACACCTTGACCTTGGCCGGCATTTTATTAATTTTTGCTACATTCAGCCGATTGGTGATAAGCTGCTTCTGGTCTGCCCACGGATGGACTATGAGGAGCCGTCTATGGGTAATAATGCAGAGATTGTTGATAGAACTGGCAAGGGAATTATGCTAGGGTGCTTGGGTGATGCGGTTGGCGGGGTGATTGTCACAGAGAATAGCGACATCATCACCAGTTATTTTGATGAAGGCGTATATGCGTGGGATGATCCAATCAGTGGCCTTGGAGTGAGAGCGTGGGACGATAAACTACGAAAGAACTCTGATAAGATCCCAGCGTTCACACAGGATGAAGTCATCTATATGTTCTTTGATGAGTGCAAGAATTTTTGGTATAAAGATATATATGATTTTAAACTAAGAAAGGTTAGTCCAGCAGACATAGGCACAATATATGAACCATGTATTAATGGTATGAGAGCTTTTCTTGCCTATGATAATGCTAATAAATTGCTTGCTTATGAAGGGTATACTCAACGCAGTACGTTCTATGTTGTTGACGTATCTCCCGCTCGAGATGAGCAGACACGCCGACCAGCTGTCCTGATTGGACATATGGTACCAGTAGAGAAGATAGAGTTTGTTTCTGATGGCGAGAGAGTTGAAAAAATAAATAGCGATCAATCAGCTTTTCGTACCAATAAAGCCGTCTTCATTGATGAAGCATATAATATCTATCTCAAAGCATTTCAGTAGTGGGGTTGACGCAGCTCATTTCTAGAGAGGAAAGCTGAGTGACATGACTAAATAAATTTGTATATAATACATACATGCCGACAGAAAAAACCTACACCATCACTGCGCTCACTGCGCAGGTGCGGAGTGCCGATCGAGTGAATGTATTTATCGATGGCACGTATGATTTTAGCCTTGATGTGGCGCAGGTGGTGGATTGTGGTGTGAAGGTGGGGCGAATGCTGACTGAGGCCGAGCTGGCTGAACTGCGCCGTGAGGGGGAGTTTGGTAAGCTCTACGCACGGACGCTTGAGTACACCCTTATGCGGCCGCACAGTGCACGCGAAATCCGCGACTATCTCCAGCGCAAGACGCTGCCACGCAAGTATAAACAACGCAAAACTGGTACGCTAGTTGAGAAGCCTGGTGCTTCGCTAGCGGTTGTGCAGCGGGTGTTTGCGCGCCTTGAGCAGCGTGGTCATATCGACGATGGGGCATTTGCCCAGTGGTGGGTGGAGAATCACCACCAGAGTAAGGGGGTGTCGCGCCGCAAGCTGGAGGCAGAGCTACGTGCTAAGGGCGTTGCACCGGAGATGATACACCAAGCATTAGCGCAGTCGAGGCGGACTGATGAAGACGAGCTAGCTAAGGTGATTGCTAAAAAACGCCCCCGCTACCCAGACGAGCAAAAGCTTATCGCGTATCTTTTGCGTCAAGGCTTTGCCTATGATGACATCCGAGCCGCTTTGGCGGGTGATGAATACTGATGTGTGTTAGCGACGTTCGTCGCTCTTAATTGATTCTCGGGCTTGCGATGGCTTGCGAAAGGGATTGACGTACTCGCCGCTACTTATGGCTGGCTCGGCGGCCTTTTGCTCGGACTTTTTGGTCTCAGCCTGCGACTGGACGATGATAGCATCGTTATTGATCTCGATAATTTGCGACCGATGGATAACCAGCTCAGCATCATTGAGGCGGTGGAGCCACGAGCGTCGGACGATGAGCTGCTGGATGACAAAATTACCCGTCTCGATCGTATAGTCGCTAATCTTACCGAGGCGTCGCCCGCGCTTGTCTTGGACGGGCATACCCAAAAGGTGAAACTTGAGCTCGTAGAGGCGCTGGATCTTGATGACGTCGGTAGGGGTGATGAGTTCGTCGACAGAGTCGATGATCATGCCGAGTTCACTCATCTCACG
>CALICZ010000149.1 GCA_938049075.1 uncultured Candidatus Saccharibacteria bacterium | reverse complement strand
AATGCCCGACTCCTCAGCCAGCTCTCGCTGCGCCGCCGCGCACACATCCTCACCTGCTTCAATCTTCCCACCCGGAAACTGATACAACACCTCATCCACCGGGTACGAATACTCTTGCTGCACCAAGATATTGCCACCTCGGCGACACACTACGATTACCCCACCATACCCGTGGTAGGGATAATGGATATATTGGGTTGTCTTTCCATTTGGCAACTCTACTGTATCTTCTGCGACAGTGAGCCGAGGATGCTCGAAGAGCGTCCGCGACGACAGCATGCGCCATTTTTGCAGCTGATGTGATGACATGGTTGGTAAAATATGGATAATAGCTTTACCTATTTGACCCTTTCTTAATGAAATTCATTTTTCTTAACCCTAGGGATACGACGACGAGACAACACTGTAACCAGCCACAAACAGCCACTACATAAAACAAATCCAATTGTCGCAGGAGCAATCACCGCCAGACCAGCTTCACCAGAAAAAGTTATGCTCCATAGTAATTTACCGGCAGCCATGAACGCCATGACTGCCATACCTAGCCAGACATTTCGCCACCACAATGCCGCTGCTAAAGCACTAAAGGATAGTGGTATAAGCAATGTGAGGAAAATCTTACTTAATGTCCATTCACTCTGCAGATACTGCTGTTCAACTTGCAAAAACTGTTGCACCTGCAAATTCGTTTCATCGGGCGGAGCAAACCATCCCATGCTGGTCAAGGTCAAGAATATCACCATCATTATCCCTGCCCAGCTCCGCCGATAGGCGAACCAACAAAACGGTATCAAGAATAACGGACGGATATACCAACTAAGCTGGTTGTGATGCCGCTGCCACAGCCAATCCCAAAAACTCGGAGTAGTAAATGCCACGGCGATGAATAGCATAATTAGGCCAGCAAACAAGATGGCGATGAATGTGTCGTACTTTTTTATCGCAGCCATCATACAGTAAACTATAGCACATGTTATAACTACTCAAAGTATTTCTTGAGTGTCACCGTATCACCCACCCGCGCCTCACGTGTTGTTTTCAAGTTAGTGACGATGTAGCCGATTTCGCCGGTGCCAAGCAGTGGATCAGACTGCATAGTTGGGCTGAGATGTCCCACTTCCAGGGCGAGACCGCGGGCTCCGGTAGCCATCATGGTGATGTCCGCACCTTTAGGTATCGTGCCGTCTACCACTCGCACATAAAGAATAACTCCACGGTAGTCGTCATAGTAGCTATCAAAAATCAGGGCACGCGTTGGTATGACCAGCCTATCACTACCCTGTGCGGCCATGTGCTCAGCATACACCGCCAGTGGTGACACCGGCGCTGGGATACGCTCGACGATAGCCCGCAGTACCTGCGGTACATTCTGCCCAGTCTTGGCTGAGATATGAATAATATCGCTCTCATCACAGCCGAGTAGATTAATCACCTGCTTGGAGACGCGCGGCACATCGGCTGCTGGCAGATCAACTTTATTGAGCACCGGAATGATCGTGAGGTCCTGCTCCATCGCGAGATACACATTAGCGAGCGTCTGCGCCTGGATCCCCTGACTGGCATCCACCACCAGCACCGCGCCTTCGCAGGCCTGCAAGCTACGTGATACTTCGTAGCTGAAGTCAACGTGGCCGGGGGTGTCAATTAAGTTAAGGTCGTAGGTGCCAGGTTGGGGCACGGTATTATCGCTTTGGTTAGATATTGGCACACTCGCTGCCTGCGCACGAGTAGGGTTTGCATCCTCCGCACTATACTCATACTTCATCCGCACTGGGGCTAGCTTGATCGTAATTCCTTTCTCGCGCTCCAGATCCATACTATCCAGCAATTGCTGCTTCATATCTCGCTTGGTAACGGTACCTGTCAGCTCCATCATGCGGTCAGCCAGGGTGCTTTTGCCATGGTCGATATGGGCGATGATGCAGAAATTACGGATATGTTCCATACGCTAGCGTTTCCAGTTCCAGCCAAGGTTAATCCGTCCAAAGAAGATCTGCCGCAACCGATTAAGCACTGGCTCGGCCTCTTTAAGCCTCAGCCGCCGGCTGAACCATATATAAACCGCAAAGCTCACTATCGTGATCATAATAAATTTCGGGAAAGCAAGGAAGAAACTCTTATCGTTTGTGCCAAAGGGGATCATTACCACGCTCAGGTAAGCAGCTAAACCAGTTGGCACCGCGGCAATAACCATCTTGTAGATGCTATTAACAAAGCTGCGGTCAAACAGCTTCGGCATACGCCGCCCCATGAAGAAGAAGAGGATAATCACCTCTACAACAGCAGTGATAGACTGCGCCCAAGCTAGGCCATAGCCTGGGTTTTGGTTTTTCGACCAGAGATTTACCAGGATAATCGCCAGGATAATGTTAAACCCAATCGCAAAGAATGAGATATAAAGCGGCGTCTTGGTATCCTGCTGCGCGTAGAAGCTACGTGCTGCAATATGATAAATCGTGCGGAAAAATATCGTCAAAACAAGCACTCCAAGAAAACCCGATATAACTGCGTCACCCCGGTTATGAATAAAGCTCACCACATAACCCCGTGCAAAGTAGGTAATAACCGCCACTGGCAGCGCTAACCAAATAATCACTCGGATCATTGCCTGCAATTCCTTACGGAAGAGATCCTCGCGCCCCGCCCCAAGGTGTTCCGTCATTTGCGGGAAGGCGGCATTGCTAATTGCCACACCAATCAAGTTCACTGGCATCAATGATAATGCCGACGCCTGTTGGTAAGCCCGCACCGTCCCATCGGCCATGCGCGAAGCGAGGTTTGTCTCCACAAGACCATTGAGATAATCGATCCCTTGGTCGAGTGAGCGCGTCCGCAGCAGACGCAACACCTGGCGAAAGCTCTTGTTCTTGCGCTTGATCATAAAGCGATAGTCAAAGTCCAAGCCAAGCAGGCCAATCGAGCTAACAATCAACTGTAGCACCGAGCCTAGCACCACACCTAGTGCTACACCCATAATGCCACCATCAAACACCTGCCAGCCAAAGATATTAATACCGTTCGTAAAGAAGGTCGCACCGATGATAATACCAATGTTGTAGATCGTTGGTGCTAACGCGTAGAAGGTAAAGCGCCCAATTGCCTGCTGCATACTAGCAATGACTGTAGAAATAGAGAAGAGGAATGGGTTGACCGCAATCACGCGCATCATACTCACTGCCAGACTCCGCCCTGACTCGCTGAGCCCCGGCCCCACCACAACATTCACAAGCGGCTCAGCAAAGATCATAATCAAAATACTCGCCGCTAAGGTCGTGAGTGCCAAGAAATTGATCAAGCTCGAGCTCAAATCCCACGCCGACTGCTTGTTACCCGACGCCAAGCGCTGGTTAAACACTGGTATAAAGGATACGCTCAGCGCCCCAGACACCAGCACAAAGAACATGAAGTCGGGGATAGTAAAGGCTACGGTATAGGCATCAGCACCCACTTTGTAGGTGTCGTAGTACATACCATTAATAAGCCGCTCACGATACATCCCTAAGACGCTCGATAGTAACGTCGAGCCTGCCAGTAGGGCAGCAGCATTCTTTATGTTTAGTTTGCTATTTGCTTTGGCGACGACTGAGCGGACACGCCGACGATTTGCTCCATGTGCCACTGGTACCTCCCTGCTCCTAGTGGAGCTTGGCCTCCGTTGGCAAAGTGGCATCTGCCATCGCAGCCTTAGCTTCGTCTTCTTCTAGTGTTTCGTGAACAAGCAGCTCATCTTTGAGCTTCTCAAGCGCTGGACGGTTGTGCGAGAGAACAATCTCAGCACGGCGAGAAGCTTCTTTGATAAGCGCCTCTACCTCGTGGTCAATCGCCTCAGCAGTCGCATCGCTATATGGCCGCTCGTGAGTAATCTTATCGAACACCATACCACCGTTATCTTCATGGAAGACTTGGTCGCGGAGCTTTGCACCCATGCCCTGCTCAATCACCATATCACGGGCAATCTCCGTCGCTTTGCGCAGGTCACTGCCTGCCCCAGTTGTAATGCCATCATCACCATAGATCAATTTCTCGGCAATCCGCCCACCCATCGCCCGGGCCAGGATATCCTTAAACTCGTATACATTGGTGTAGCTTTTGTCTTCTGGGGGTAAGAACCATGTCACGCCGCCCGTACCACCACGCGGGATGATGGTCACCTTATGTACCGGATCGCTATCCGGTAAGACATGCCCCACAATAGCATGACCCGCCTCGTGATACGCCGTGAGTTCTTTCTCATGGTCGGTCATTACCTTGGCTTTGCGCTCGGGGCCAATCGCCACCTTCTCAAAGGCCTCGGTCAGGTCTTGATTAGTGATCGTCTTCTTGCCGCGGCGCGCTGCAATAATCGCTGCTTCGTTGGCCATGTTCGCGAGGTCGGCACCACTGCTACCGGCTGTCTTGGCAGCAAGTTTGTCGAGGTCGACCGACGCATCGGTTGGTTTGTTCTTGAAGTGCACCTTGAGGATTGCCTCACGGTCTTTGCGCTCGGGCAGGCTAATCGTCGTATGGCGGTCAAAACGACCTGGGCGAAGAAGAGCCGGATCTAAGTTTTCAGGACGGTTGGTTGCTGCTAAGATTACAATACCATTGTTTTCTTCAAAGCCATCCATTTCCGGCAACATAACGTCCAAGATAATTAAGTCCACAGGTGTATTTAAAGCAGCTTCAATACCATCAGTACCATTGTTCATAACAGTTACATC
>CALICZ010000148.1 GCA_938049075.1 uncultured Candidatus Saccharibacteria bacterium | reverse complement strand
AAATCAAAGTCTTTTTCAGGAAGTTATGAAGAAAAAGTTAAATTATTTATCCACCATTAGTATATCACATTATTTGTTAATAAATCAATAGAAATTTTTAAAGTTTATTAATAAAATAAAATTTTTATTTCGTTTTTTTAAGAAATGATGCAGAGGAATGATGAATTTATTTTATTTTTTTAGAGTTGTAAAAATTAAAATAATAAAAATAAAGAATAAAAGTTAGAAAAAAATATATAATTATGATTATTCAAAGAATAGAGTGGAATTGAGGTGAAAATTTGAAAAAGAGAAATGTGAAAATGATTTATCAGTATGATGGAAGCAAGTTTTTTGACCCGCCACCCCAGGCTCAAGGATATCGGTGGCTTTGTAATTTTTGTGGTGTGCGTCATTGTTGGCACACTCCTTATCAATACCTTTGTATTTCGTAGCTTTAGCGTGACTGGCCCGAGTATGGAGCAGACGCTCTACACTGGCGACCGGCTGATTGTCAATCGCCTGCCCGTCACGATGGCACATTTGCAAAATAACTCATACACACCCAAGCGGGGGCAAATTATCGTTTTCAAAAACCCGCTCTACAGTCCAGGCAGCGAGGATATGAACCTTGTCAAGCGCGTTATTGCCTTTGCAGGCGAGCGCGTCACAGTCAAAGATGGGACGCTGACTGTCTATAATAAAGAGCACCCACAAGGCTTCCGCCCAGACGACAGCTGGGATGGTCCTGGCTCTCCCACCAGTGGCGATACAGAAGTGACGGTACCCGAAGGATCGATTTTTGTAGCGGGTGATCACCGTCAAGGTAGCTACTCGCTCGACTCACGTAATGGCCTCGGCACCGTGCCACTCTATGATGTGATTGGCCCCGTCAGCCTGCGTCTCTGGCCGCTGACGAAAGTTCAGGGGTTTCAGGTATAATATTACTAACTCATCTTGTTGCTTTTACTCTTGCACATGAAATAGTTAGTTTAGTATTTAGATTTCCTCTTGTTCTTCGTTTGATTTGAGCTCCATCATGGCCTAGCCAGTTATGAACAAAAACTGGCTATTATCTCCTAACCTCTTCGTCCATAATATGAATATTTTTGGTATATATTCGCTATTACAGAGTGCTTGTGATTGCATTCATCAGCAGTCTTTGACTACAATAAATAAACCTTCTTTGTCGTAAGAAGGTTTATTACATAGACTCTAATCTTGCTACTTTTCATCCTGCGTATGCTCAAGCAAACCAATAATCCGCTCAAAGTCATCGTCGCTCGTGAAGCGGATAACAATCTGCCCTGCCCCACGGCGGTTGCCACGGATCTGGACTGGTGCACTCAGCTGCTGCTCAAAGCGCTGGCTGGCAGCCGTATACTGTGGTGGTGGCGCTGGGCGCTGGGCCTTGGTGGTCTTTTGAGCAGAGTCACTTGCCTCGGTGCGCTTAAGAATGGCCAGGTACTGCTCGATTCGCCGCGCGCTCCACTCTTCCTGAATAATCTTGGGCAGAATATCAACAATCTGTGCTTCGTCTAGGCTAATCAATGGCCGGACTTGCCCCTCGCTCAGCTTGCCATCAACTACTGCTTGGCGCACTACCTCAGGCAAACGCAAGAGGCGTAGTGTATTGCTCACCGCACTAGGTGACTTGCCACCAACGCGCTGACCGATTTGCTCGAGCGTGAGGTTGAATTGATCGCGCAGCTTGAGGTACGCTGTAGCGGTCTCGATGGCGTTGAGGTTTTGGCGTTGGATATTTTCGATAAGAGAGAGTTCGAGCTTATGCTGATCAGACAACGTACGTACCAGCGCTGGAATCTTCTCCAGCCCCGCCTTGGTAGCGGCTCGGTAGCGCCGCTCACCAGCCACAATGACATATTTGCCTTTGTTATCAGGGGTAACAACGATAGGCTGCAGCACACCATGAACACGGATAGACTCAGCGAGCTCATCGAGCAACGTTTCGTCAAACATCCGACGCGGCTGAGTAGGGTCAGGCATAATTTCTGCAAGCTTTATCTGACGCAGGTCACTAATCCGATCATCTTGGTCGGCGGTTGGGTCGAACGATTCGTCCAGTAGCTCCGCTGGAATCAGCGAATCAAACCCCCGCCCTAAACCTCGTTTTGCCATTTATACCCCCGTTCGTTCGATTATTTCTTTCGTCACGGCTTTGTATGCCCGTGCACCCCGACTAAAGCGATCATATGCCCCAATCGGCGCACCATGACTCGGAGCCTCAGCCAGGCGGACATTGCGCGGGATAGACTCTGCAAACACCTTCGCTGGAAAATGCTTCGCAATCTCAGCCAAGACCTGGCTCGAGAGCGATGTGCGACCATCTACCATGGTAGGTAGTACCCCAATAAGATCAAGTGTTGGATTCATATTTTTGCGCACCAGCTTCATTGTCTCGAGCAGCTGCCCGAGCCCTTCCAACGCATAGAATTCCGCCTGGACTGGCAATAGCACATAGCGTGCTGCAATGAGCCCATTGACAGTGAGGAGACTGAGGCTTGGTGGGCTGTCGATAATGATATAGTCGTAGCCAGTTAGTTCATCAATCGCCCCTTTGAGACGGCTAAAGCGGTGCTGCGCCTTGGCCAGTTCCACCTCGGCATTGGCCAGCTGCGGCAGGGCGGGCGCAATGAAGAGATTCTTGTGCTCGGTGGGCTGGATGATATTGGCAAGCTTCTTCTCGCTCTTGACGACCTCTGTCATGGTAGCATCGAGCAGCTGCTTATCAATGCCAAGGCCGCTTGTAGCATTGCCCTGCGGGTCGAAATCGACGACGAGGGTTTTCTTGCCAGCCTTTGCCAAATAGTAGGCAACATTAATCGCCGTTGTCGTTTTACCAACACCACCTTTTTGATTTGTTACACAAATTACTGCCGTCATGTCCCGTATTTCCGTTTATCCTCTCCATTATAGCATAACCCACATTGGTTAGTGAGGCGAGGTAACAGAGTTATACACAGGATAAGGAGGCTTTTTCGCGTGATTACCTCTGTGGTGTTTACATTAGCTACCCAAGGCCTACCTCGCGCTACTTCACCATGCTACCCACTCGAGGGTTTTCTCAAGTCTGATCATATTATACCTTCATGTTGAGAAGAAAATTCGCTACACCCCTCACACTCCTCTAGGGTAAGGTAACGCAAAGTGGCCTAAGAGAAATTAGCGTTGCATATCTAACGCAAAGCAAAGAAGGTTGGGTCATCAATCTCATCGTGCGTGTGCGCTGAGGTTGCACTATCAGGCTGCTTAGCCAGCGGCACCGGGCCATCTAACTGAGGCTGCACAGTATGCGGCTGGTGGTGTAAGAGCTGCGCCGGGATTGTAGTGCGTGGCTTGGCATGCTGAATGGAGAGAAGTGATGGATCGCGTGGCGCAGCTGACTTAGGCGTGGTGCTCGCTGGTTTTTTGCCTGGAGAAGGAGTGGCTGGCTTGGCAGCTTTACTGGGAGTAACAGGCTTCTTCATCTGCTTGCTAGATTGCCCAGTAGTCGCCTGCTCATCGCGTGCTTCGCCATTGGCTGGCTTGCGTCGGCGACGTCGACGGCGCTTAGCTGTACCTTCACTCGTAGTGGCGGCTGACGATGCCGCTGAAGTCCCCGCCTGACCTGCCAACGTTACACTCACCCCTGTACTGCCCGGGTGGATCCGCTCATTGATGGTATCCTCTACTGTTTGGCGCGACTGGCTATACAGCTTGCGGCTATGCTCAATAATGCGCGACAAATGGCTCCGCTTAGCCTCAGGCAAATTAAGCGTAGTAGCACTAAAGGCTGGTGCCTTTTCACCATTAATCACCATGTTGATGATGAAGTTGCGATTATGCATCTGTGTGAGGTCGTTCTCCTCAAACTGCGGTTCAAATTGTTTGGCAAGAATCGGGCTGTCGTCTGGCGAGACGCGGAAGCTAATCATCGTCCCGACGTTGCCAAAGACCGCATCACGCACCGTTGGCTCCATCTGCGAGATATATTGATTAGCCACGGTAAGGTTGAGTCCATACTTGCGTGCCTCGCTCAGGATGGTGGCAAAGCTATCAGTTGCGAAGTTTTGGAACTCATCGACATAGAGATAAAATGGCCGCCGGTCATGAATATCGAGGATATCGCTCCGGCTCATCGCCGCTAGCTGGATCTTCGTAACCAAGAATGAACCAAGAATTCCCGCATTATCCTCGCCAATCAGCCCCTTCGACAAATTCACTACCAGGATCTTGCCCTCGTCCATAATCTGGCGAATATTAAATGACGAGTGCGTCTGACCAATAATATTGCGGATAATGGGATTCGCCGTAAAAGCCCCCACCTTGTTGAGTACTGGCGCGATGGCCTCCGTCTGGAACTTCTCTGACCAGCTGGCAAACTCCACATTCCAGAACTGCCGCACCACCACGTCGTTGCAGTAGCCGATCGTCTCTTTGCGGAATTTTTTATCCGTCAGCATGCGGGTGATATCAAGCATGGTGGGCTCGGGTCGATCAAGTAGCGCCAGAATGGTATAGCGCAAAATGTATTCCAGCCGCGGCCCCCAACTGTCGCCAAACATCCGCTTGAGCACACCAATAACCTCTGATGAGATCGTCGATTTCTGCGCTGGGTTGGTAACCTCCAGTGGGTTAAAGCCAATCGGGTGCTCGACGTCTGCAGGGTTAAAGTACACGACGTCATCTAGTCGTGCCTCGGGGATGAACTTCATATTCTCGATGGCAAAATCGCCATGCGGGTCAATAATGGCATAGCCTTGATTATGATAAATATCACTCAAGGCAAAGAGCTCGAGCAAGCCACTCTTTCCTGCCCCCGTCTGGCCGATGATATAGACGTGGCGCGAGCGATCGCTCCGCAGCATACCAAACTGATGGTTGATTCCACGAAAGTTAGTTAAACCAAAGGCTGAGATCTTCTCGTCGTCAGCCGCATGACCAGTGAGGACAGGTAGACGGTTGGGCGGTTCTGCGGTTTTGTTGCTTGCCCAGACAATGTTGGGCGTCTCGACATTGGTGTGCGGCAGATGGAAGACACTTGCCATCTCCTCAATATTGAGCAAAAAGCCGCGGTCGGCAAAGAGGCGCAGCTTATAGCGGTTGAGGTCTTCCTTGCGGAAGCTATCGTGACTCATGGTAAAACCATTGAGGTTGGTGCTGTTATACTGTTTGAAGGTACCAATGATTGCCTGCATGCGCAGCCGCGCATCAGTGGTGCTATCGCCAAGATATGCAACGCGAATCTTAACCTGGTAACCCAATTTAGCAGCCTTTTTTTCGGCCTCGGCGATGCGGGTTTTGTCGCGATCAGAGAGCTCCGTTACCGTCGTCATGTTGCCTTCGGGTGGTTGCCACAGCGCCATGAGAAACTGGCTAAACCACCGCGCCTTTGGGTGAAATGCTTCGCCAAAGAACCCACCGCCGCGCACGCGCTTGACCCACGCATCGGATGCTTTGTGCCAGTCATCTGCCACAGGGCGTACTAAAATCTGAATCCAAATCTCGTCATCCGTATCCTCCAACTTGGCTAATGTACCTGTAATGCCCGCCAGTGGATCAACCTCAAAGCTCTGAAAAGTCTTGATCGGCAAAAACTCACTCTCTGCCAGCACAACCTCTGCTGTATAGACGACATTGTGCTGCTGCTCGTGCGCCGTATAATCGGCTGTGGCGGTGCGGATTTGCACCGTGGGATACTGCGAATAAATCTGACTCTCAACGAAGTTGCGTAGTGCACGCGGCGTCCAGACATAAAACTGAATCTGTCCACCGACTGACGCAATCTCAAAGCTGAGATGTTCTTGGTAGCCATCATTAATTTTGAGCTCGCGCGCATCACGCAAGATACCATGGAGGCTGGCAAACATTTGCTCAGCTGCTAGCTCAGACTTGTCATTAGCACGGGGGATCTCGAGAATAAGCAGTTCGCTCTCGACCTCGCGCAGCACATCAACTTGCCGATTGTTGCGCCACGTCAAATAACCGAGGAGGATCACCACTGGCACCCACACATACCACTGCAGAATAATCGTGAAAAACGTCGTAAAAAATGCCATAATGACGCGTTTTGATTATAGCATGGGACATGTGTTTTGACAAGATATGTACGCAATTTGTTCAATAGACTTGCTGAGACGACGATAATTAACTCTTTCGCTTGGTAGCCTCTATATTTCGTATCTCTTGAAGAATATAAAGGCTCTATAATTAGCCGGAGCCACAGAACAGTTG
>CALICZ010000147.1 GCA_938049075.1 uncultured Candidatus Saccharibacteria bacterium | reverse complement strand
GGGGCTGAGTTCTTTACGTGGCGCTGGCAACACACTCAGCATGTGCTCCAGGATATGGGCACGACCAGCCTTACTCTGCTCCAGCGCCTGGCGCAGCACCTGCACGGGCAGGCCATGCACCTTCATATCCATCTGCAGGGCGGTAATACCCTTGCTGGTACCCGTCACCTTAAAGTCCATGTCGCCCGCAAAGTCCTCGGCGTCGGCAATGTCGCTCAGTACGTAGGGCGTGTCACCGTCCATCATCAGGCCCATGGCAATACCACTAACCGGGGCTTTGATGGGCACGCCAGCGTCCATCAGGGCCAAGCAGCTGCTACAGGTGGCCGCCATGCTGGTGGAGCCGTTCTGGCTCATAATTTCCGTCACGCTGCGGATGGCATAGGGGAACTCTTCTTCACTCGGTAGCACCGCCGTCAGGGCGCGCTCCGCCAGATAGCCATGGCCAATTTCGCGCCGGCCCGGGCTACCCAGGCGCTTGACTTCACCCACCGTGTAGCCCGGGGCGTTGTAATGGTGCATATAGCGGCGCTCGCCTTCTGTTACCTCCATGGTATCGACCAGCTGCGCGTAGCTGAGCGGCGCTAGCGTCACGATATTCATACCCTGCGTCACCCCGCGGGTAAACAGGCTGCTACCGTGGGTGCGTGGCAAAATACCAACTTCGCTCGAGAGCGGACGGATTTCCGTGAGGGCGCGGCCATCGGGGCGAGTGCGCTCCTCCACAATGCCGCGGCGCACATCGTTGTGTAGTGCCAGTGTAAAGGCTTCGTCGTACTCATCACGCACCGCGGCGTATTCCTCGGCGTCGAGGCCGAGCTGCTCGGCCATGGCCTCGTGGAAGGCCCAGCGAATTTCATTGACAACTTCATTGCGCTCGGGGTATGGGCGGCGGATTTTCTCGCCCAGTTTGCCATCAACCCACTGGTTGGCCACGGCTTGGATATCTTCGTTTGGCAAGACGAGCTCATATTCCTGCGGTGCTGGTGCCACCTTGGCAGCCAGTTCTTGTTGCAGTGTAATCGCTGGCTGCATCGCTTGGTGTGCCCAGGCTATTGCATCGACAATCACCTCCTCGGGCACTTCTTTAGCGCCAGCTTCTACCATGGTAATGCCGCGCTCGATCCCCGCCACCACCAGGTCGAGGTCGGACTGCTCACGCTCCTCTGGGCTGAGGAAGGCTTTAAATTCACCATTCACCCGGCCCACGCGCAGGCCCGCCACCGGCCCATCAAACGGCGTGCCCGTCAGCATCAGGGCGCTGCTAGCGGCAACCATCGCCACCATATCGGGGCGGAAGCTCGGGTCCATGCTGAGCACGGTAGCCACCACTTGCACTTCCTGGCGGTAGCCCTTTGGTAACAGCGGCCGAATCGGGCGGTCGATCAACCGGCCGATCAGCACCGCCTCATCGCTGGGCCGGCCCTCGCGCTTGATAAACCGCGAGCCAGAAATTTTACCCGCCGCATAAAACCGCTCTTCATAATCAATCGACAGCGGGAAATAATCCAGCTGCACCGGCCGGCTGCCCACCTGGGCACTGCCCAGCACCACCGTATCGCCATAGCGCACCAGCACGCTACCAGTCGTCCGAAAACCAACACGGTTGACC
>CALICZ010000146.1 GCA_938049075.1 uncultured Candidatus Saccharibacteria bacterium | reverse complement strand
TCAAGCTCATCGCGGAACCCTCGCGGATACACAAGGTAGATAGGGAACTCCATGAGCGACCCGCCCGCCGCGTGGCTACTCATACCAAGCCTGCGGCGGCGCGCGTAGAGTTGAGCGCGGCGCGCCACGTACGCATAGACGCCGTCACGACCGAGGAACACTTCTTCAAATTCTTTCTCACCTATTCGCTTAGCGTCCCACTCGGCAAACAATTTATCGTAATATTTAGTATCAACTCTAAGTACCTGATTGAATGCTTTAGCCGCTCTTTCTAGAGCTTCAGGTAGGTCATACTCGTCCATTACGGCTATATAATCTGCTACCAATCTACGATACGCTGGCCAGATATCGCCTAACTTGTCACCACGCTTACCAAACAGCTCCTGGGAATATTGGTCTCCGTACTGCGACGCTATATCTGCCCGTAGTTTATCGTAAGCTTGTTGAATTGTCTCTGCAAGTTCTCTATCTTCTTCGGTCTCGGGAGATCGCAAACGTCGATTGGCTTGGATTGCTCTTTCGTGAAACTTCGTCCCTGGTCGAGATGATGTCACGTGTTCCATATCGCCCGCCTCATCAGCATACGGATTATATTTCTCTACGCCCTGCAGATCTGGCTTGAGTTCGGCAATATGCGCACGTAGCTTAGACGCCTCTTCTGAACCAATAAGTCCCTCTAAGTCAAGCTGAGCAACTTTTTGCGCGGTCGAATAGTGATTGGCGCATGCCCACAATACAGTACACTGCGCAGCTGTATCCATGCCGTAATCTGATAAATGCTCGAGGACAGCGTCCGCTACATCAGCGTCTAGTTTTATCTTATCTATACAACCAAGAACTATTTCTAAGGTAGATTCACCAAAGACATGTGCACATTGCAATACTTGTAATTCGTAGCCAGCGTCGATTAGTTTATGGGCGACACTGGCGTCGAGGCCGGTGAAGTTATCGAGATATCTGGCTACCTCCCCACCATTACCAGCGTCAATGAGTTTTTGGGCGATTTCGCTGTGGTTGAGGCCGGTGAATTTATCGAGATATCTGACTACCTCCCCACCATCACCAGCGTCGATGAGTTGGTGGGCAATTTCGCTGTGGTTGAGGCCGGTGAAGTTATCGAGACGTCTAGCTACCCCTTCACCATTACCAGCGTCGATGAGTTGGTGGGCAACACTGGCGTCGAGGCTGGTGAATTTATTGAGATATCTG
>CALICZ010000145.1 GCA_938049075.1 uncultured Candidatus Saccharibacteria bacterium | reverse complement strand
TGTCGACCCTTATAGTATTCCGAAGGAGGGAGTGTGGGGAGGGTGAGCGTAAGATAGCGCAGAGCTTATCTTGTGATGAAGCAAAATAGCACACCAACGGCGAAAGATCCTTACATTTATATATTATATAAAGCGCAATGCATCCACATTCCTCGTATTTTCCTCTTCTCTCCTGCCGATTTTCCCCTTGCGCTGCTATACTATATATATGAGTCTATCTATTGGTATCGTCGGCCTGCCTAATGTTGGCAAGTCGACCCTTTTCAACGCCCTCACCAACAATGACATTTTGGCAGCCAACTACCCCTTTGCCACCATCGAGCCAAACACTGGCATTGTGCCTGTGCCCGATGAGCGCCTGAGCGTACTAGCTGATATGTACCACGCCGAGAAGGTTGTGCCGGCCACTGTGACCTTTGTCGATATCGCCGGGCTAGTGGCTGGTGCTGCGAGTGGCGAAGGCCTGGGCAATAAGTTCCTCGCTCATATTCGCCAGTGCGATGCGATCGTCCACATCGTCCGTGCCTTTGCAAATGACGACATCGTTCACGTCGATACCACTGTCGACCCGCAGCGCGATATCGACATCATTAACACCGAGCTCATGCTGGCAGACATCCAAACTATCGAGACTCGCCTCACCCGCCTAACCAAAGAAGCTAAGGCCGATCCAAAGGCGCGCAGTACACTCGAGTATCTGCAGCAGTTGCGTGACGACCTTGCCGCTGGCACCCCTGTTCATCTGAACAAAAATATTATTCACGAAGCAATCGCCGACCTCCACCTCCTCACCGCCAAGCCAGTCATCTACGTCTTTAATGTCGACGAAGCCACCCTTGCCAACGCTGAGGCCAAAGCCCACTTAGCGGCGCTAGCTCGTGGCAGCACAGCGCTCTTCATTTGCGCCACGCTAGAGGATGAACTCAAGGGACTCGACGCGAAGGATGCGCTAGAACTACTGGAGAGCTATGATGTGCCCGAGGCTGGCCTGACACAGTTAATCCGGGCAGCGTACGATACGCTTGGCCTACAGAGCTACCTCACCGCTGGACCAAAGGAAGTGCACGCGTGGACGATCCACCAAGGCTGGACGGCACCACAAGCGGCTG
The DNA here is from genome assembly GCA_938049075.1 of uncultured Candidatus Saccharibacteria bacterium. Lineage (GTDB taxonomy): Bacteria > Patescibacteriota > Saccharimonadia > Saccharimonadales > Saccharimonadaceae > Saccharimonas. The sequence goes on along the minus strand of CALICZ010000145.1, from coordinate 1,591 downwards.
GGGTCATCCACACCGACTTCGAGCGAGGCTTCATTGCGGCGCAGGTGGTGGATTATGACGACCTCGTGGCAGCAGGATCCGAGGCCAAAGCGCGCGAAGCAGGCAAAATCCGCACCGAAGGCAAAGCCTATGTCATGCAGCCAGGCGATGTGGTAGAATTTCGGTTTAATGTAAGCAAGTGATCCTAGCTAGTACGTATTCGCAAACTCGCCAGGGATAGTGGCGAGTTTTGCATATACTATCACTACAATTCTTCTCAGAAGACCCAGCAAAGAGTACACTATAGTATATGTGTCATTATGTGCGACGCATTGCCATTGCCAGCATACTCATTTAGTGGGCCGACGTGGTGATGGCGCTATTTGTTGTACTATGATGTGTTACTTGGATTTATATTTACTATATGATTCGCACCATGCTATTCTCTGCTTTTTCAGAATATCGCATAAGTAATTAGATCGAGTGCGATATGAAGTGGTGTGCAAGGTATTTGTCTATTATATATAACAATTCATACCAACAGGCGGTATACAAAAGCCTAGATCGTATCCGTTCGAAGCGCTCACTTTCCTCACCGCTTCATTCGTTGGAGTGTGAAACTGGTTTTTCTCAGTCTAAGCGTATGGCTGGAGGTAGTCAGCTTTTATGTTGCTTTGCTGGAGAGAGTAGCAAGAGGAATTGCCAACAATGCCTTGCTCTCAATGAGACGTTAACGCTTTGCGCTTTTTTGCTTTTTTGCAATCGGTAAAACCGCTCTTGATTACCATGCGCGCCCTTCACACTACTATCGGCTTTGTCGACAATTACACACTGGGTGCGCACCCACTGCTCGAAGTCGCGCAGAATGGCGCGGCGCACGCTGTCATTTTTGACAATGCCACTGCGTGTAAGCTGCGCGCGCTGCGCCTCAAACTGCGGCTTGACCATTGCGATGATACTAGTTCGCGGACTGCTGATACACACTAAGTGCGGTAGAATTTTGCGCAGGCTAATAAACGATACATCAATGACAATAATGTCTGGCGTGGTTGCTGGCACAAAATCGCGAATGTCGGTTTTTTCATGCAGCTCAATGCGCGGGTCGCCACGCAGGCTGGGGTGGAGCTGCTCCGTCCCCACGTCCACCGCATACACCATGCGCGCACCATGCTGCAATGCATAGTCGGTAAATCCACCGGTGCTGCTACCAACATCAAGCACGATAGTATTATCAAACGAAATATTAAGCCGCTGCGCCACGCTGGCTAATTTGAGCCCCGCCCGCGACACATAGCGCTCGTGCGCCACCAGCTTTATCTGCGTCGACTCATCCACAAACATCCCCGGCTTGTGCGCCACCGCACCATCCACCAATACCTTGCCAAGGCGAATCCAATTTTCGGCCGCCGAGCGTGTTGCTGCATGGCCACGCGCCACCATTGCTTTGTCTAGTCGTTGTTTTTGCATGTTTTTATTATACTGCACGAGTGGATAGATATTTAGTTGACGTGAAGCTAATAGACCTGCTGCATCTTTACACAATGCATGAGGCTATAGAGCATGATAATGATGAGATTGGATGATATTACTGCGCGCGGATATGCTTCTTACT
>CALICZ010000144.1 GCA_938049075.1 uncultured Candidatus Saccharibacteria bacterium | reverse complement strand
AGCCCAATCAATGGTTGGTTCTGAGTCCAGATAGTAGAGAAGAAGCCGATGAGCTTTTTGCCAAGCTTGCTGAAGGTGGACAGATTCTCTATGCTCTAGAGAATCAATTTTTTGCTAAGTTTTATGCCCGCTTAATTGACCGTTTTGGTATCGGTTGGGATATGATGATGAAGTAGAGGAGAGCGATGGCATATAGTAAATCTTTAGCTCAACAGATTCGTACCATTCTAGCACATGCACTTTCGCCTCATATCTTCGAGGAAGAAGTAGAGGAAAAGAAGATGTTTGGCGGCTTAGCCTTTATGGTCCGTGGGAAGATGGCAGTCACGGTCAGTTCACGAGGTCAAGATCTTGTCATGGTGCGAATTGGCAAAGAAATGGAAAAGCAGATTTTACCTAGAAAGGGCGCTCGTGTCACATTGATGAAGGGTCGGCTTTATCATGGCTACATTGATCTCAATACAGAAGGGCAACGAGAGTTATCCTACTGGATTGACCTAGCACTCGCGTATAACCAGGAGCTCGCTTAGCAGTAAGCGTAACCGAAATTCTTCAGGATGTTTGGTAGAGCCGCACCCACTGCCTAGGCTGGAGTTCTGATGGCTTACGTTCAGGGTTGATGCCAAGCTGGGCTCGCGGCAGGGCAGCAAAGCGCCGCGGCTCAGCGTAATGCTGGGCAACAAACTGGCTGTACGCTGCCTGCTGATCGCGGGGCAGCCAGGGCTCGGTGCGCGGCAAGAGCTCAAGCAATACTGTATCGACGGCGGGTGGCGGTGTGAAATCTGTCCGGCGCAAGCGGTAGCGGATCCGCGCCTGCCACCACGGTGCCAGCTGAGTGCCTAGTGCTGCCGTAAAGTGGCGGTCGCTCGGCACAAGCTTCGACGCAAATTGGCGCTGGACGATGAGGTATATTGCCTGTGGTGGGGTAGAAGCAGTGGTGAGCATCCGCACGATATCGGCACTGAGTGCAAATGGGATATTGGCAAATACTTTATATGGCTCAGCAGGAAGAGTCAGCTGGCGAATATCGGCCGCGATGATGCGGACATGTGGCATGGCTGCAGTATGCCTACGCAGAGCATCGAGCGCACGTGGCTCATTCTCAACCGCTACCACCTGCTGGCAGCGCCGCGCCAAGGCGCTTGTAATGACGCCGCTACCCGCCCCGAGGTCATAAACCGTATCGCGCCGGCGAATAGTACTGTGGCCCAGTAAGATAGCCGCCACGCGGGGGCTACGCAAAAAATGTTGGCCGTGGCTAGCAACGCGTCGTTTCATATTGGTAGTGTAGCAGACAAGCCTATGGGTCGTAAACGCGCATAATCTTGCCTCGGCCTATTCCGTCAGCAAGCACAAGCGTGTATACTAGAAGCAATGGATACGAATGGTGGGATGACGATGCGCTACCGGCAAGCGGCCTATTATACTGTGCTAGCACAGCGTGCACTCTGGCGCACACGGCCAGCTGGCCAGCCGTTACAGCCAAACGATATAAAGCAGCTTGACTCGGATGAGCTCCGGGCAGCACTTGCAGCGGACTTCGCGCTGAGTTTTAGCTTGGCTCAGGTTGCGGAGTATACTCAGTCAGATGGCGCAGCGCCGCTGATTATTACCGATCGCGAGCGATGGGCGGCAGCACGCGCACATGCGCTCGTCTATGATAAGTTGCAACCTG
>CALICZ010000143.1 GCA_938049075.1 uncultured Candidatus Saccharibacteria bacterium | reverse complement strand
GGGCCACGTGACCCATCAGGATCACGACCAGGCACTGCCACCTACGCCCGCCGGCGTGATAACACAGTACACACGCCGCGACAATCACAACCAGCCTATAGTAAACCAGCCACGAAGCCAAGCTTCCGCCCAGGATTTATGCAACCAAACCAAGGTCAGCAATCACGCGGCTTTGGCTCGTACCGCTAGAAGTATACGTCACAAAAAGAGGTATTATTTCCCGCTCTTACATTCTTTCAAGGGTAGAAAATTTGTGCTTTCAAGTCTACTTGAGAACCCCTTCATACCTTCGTTCTTCTTATCTAATGTGTGCGTAATAGAATGGGCACCTTCTCAATATCATTTCTTTGTAGAGCTAAAGCTAATTACTCAAAAGTGCCACACTTTTACCGTTTATACTCTGGTGGGATAATTTCATCTGCTGTCACAACCTCTGGTGTACCATCTCCCTGGAAAGCTTGGCGGGCTTGCTCAAGCGTAACAGTAATGGTACTGCCAGGCACCACACTGCCACTGAGCATCTGGCGTGCCACGGTATTCTCCACCGCTTTTTGCACCACGCGGCGCATTGGGCGAGCACCAAGCCGTGGATCATAGCCACGTTCGACGAGAAAGAGCTTAGCATCATACTCTACCGCGACCGAGACCTTTTGCTGGGCGAGCGTAGCATTGACCCCCTCGAGGATAAGGTCGAGCACTTGCACCAGCTCTTCCTTAGTAAACGGCCGGAAGAGGACAATTTCGTCAAAACGGTTAAGGAACTCGGGCCGGAACTGACCACTGTTAATGAGCTCGTCGGTAAACTGCTGTTCGAATTGCTCAAGTTTATAGCCATGCTCGATATATTCGCGGATGCGGTCGGCCCCAGCGTTGCTCGTAGCAATGACAATTGCATCACGGAAGCTCACCTCACGGTTCTTAATATCGCGCAGGATCCCCTCATCCAGCAGCTGCAGCAAGGTTGCTAATACCTCTGGCGCGGCCTTCTCAATTTCATCCAGCAATACCACGCTAAAGGGCTGTTTCATCACCTGAGCGGTTAAGCTGGCTGGGTCATCAGCGCCATCAGCAATCAGGCGCGACACATCCTCAGGCCGGACATATTCGTTGAGGTCAATCCGGACAATCTTGCCCTCGCCACCAAAGTACACATCCGCCAAAGCCTTGCTCAGCTCCGTCTTACCCACTCCTGTTGGCCCAAGAAAGAGAAAGGTGCCAATTGGCCGATTTTGGTTGCGCACACCGGCTCGTGCTCGGCGCAAGGCGTCACTTACTACGCTGACCGCTCGCGTTTGGTTGACCATTCGCTGGTGGATGAGCGCCTCCATATTGAGCAGTCGCTCACGATCATCGGCAGTACTCGCCACACTTATCTTCACATCCATCGTCTGCTCAATAGCTTGCTGCACCGATTGCTTTGTCACAATACCATCTTCGTGGTAGCTTGCGGCCGACTCGAGCAGCTTGATGGCTTGGCCTGGCATGGCAAGATCATGAATATAGCGCGCACTTAGCCGATACGCCTCGCGCAGCGCTTGATAGCGGTAAGCCACATGGCGCTGCCCCTCAGTGATGACGGCTTGCTCTTGCAAGACGCGTAGTGTCTCAGCTTCGTCTGTGGGTGCTATGGAGATGCGATTGAGCGCATTGGCAAGCGATGGGTTGCGCCGGCCAATCTGCAAAAACCGCTGCTCATCCATACTCAGAATAACTCTCAGGCGTCCTGCCTCGAGAATAGGCAACAGCACATTGGTAAGATCCACCGCGCCAATTCCTTCTTCGAAGAACAGCTGAGCATTATCCAGGCAGATGATGATATTCTTAGCAGTATATGCCTCACCAAGGACACGCATGACGAGGTTTTCGAGCTCGCCTCGGCCTGGCGCTGCGGCAATGAGCGATGATGAGTCGAGAATGAACACCTGCCGAAACTTGAGACTACTCGGCAAATGCGCCGAGGCATCGAGCAGCCGCTCGGCAAAGGCGTGGATGATGGTCGTCTTGCCCGTGCCAGCCTGCCCTACCAGCACGGCATTCTGCCGCCCACGAGTGCCAAAGATATCGATGAGCTGGTCAATCGCCTTGGTATGCGACGCCACATCAACAGAGAACATTCCGCCACCACGACTAATTTGCTCACTAATATTCTGCCCAAAGCGGCGTAATAGTGGGATATAACCAAACGACCAATCGCGTGCCACCCCACCGGTGCGCCGTGGCTGATGAATCTGTGCCACCAATTGACGCAAGTGGTGCTGCCACTGCACAGCGCCATCGAGATCTTCGTCATCAAGCTGGAGCTCCGCCAGGATATTTTGGTAGCCAGGCACACTGCGCACCAAAGCCACCATAAGCACACTACCCGTGATTTGTTCAAGTTGGTTGTACTGGCGGATGCGATCAGCAAATTGCCAAAACTCGGGCATAATGCTCGGGTCATCGCTCACGAGATCCTGCATAAGCGCTGGGCTGAGACCAAGTCGCAATGCCATAAAGAGCCCATCATTAACCGAACGCAGCGCCCAGGCGATATCGCGCGGCGTCGGCGTAGCGGGTAATCGGCCCAGGACGTCACCCGCAAGCAAACCATCAGCGGTGCTACCACTGATGGGCAAATGGGCAATCTCACCCTGATACCACCGGTGAAGCCCATATGGCACCACAGCCAGGCTCGCGATAAACCACCCTAGTGGCAGCTCAATCGCCAGCAATGCTCCTGCTCCTGCCATGAATAGCAAAAATGGTACCCACCACCAGTGGTCGAAGCGGCCCATCTGCACACCCAAGCGAGCCTTCTTAGCACGCAAGCTATCGTAATGAAAGTCGCTTACCATGGCAGCCACCCCACTATCGCAAGCCCCGCCCCCAGCAGTGGCAATACAGGCACAAGCGCCCAAGCGACAACAAAGACAAGCCCCACTACAGCAGTTACTGCGAGCGCGACAATGCCAAAAATAATCATAAAGCTCCGCACGATGCCGCCAATCGTCCGCGAGATGAGACGGTCAAAAAATGCCCGAATCTGCACGCCAATCGGCCCATCCACCGCTCCTGCCGATATCTGTCGAAACGGCGCAAACCACGTTCGCACCAAGAGATCAATTGAAAAATAGTCAAATACACTCACCAGCTTCCCCCATACCATCGTGATCCGCTGCCACCACCCAGCGCCATACCACCACGCAAAAAATCCAACCACTATCATACTATGCATTGTAGCGCACTAGCGTAATTTGTGCTACTCATATTGTCACAAAGCGACTCTACCTAGGATATACAGATGTCGCACCCTGCAAATCCATATCTTGTTACAAATGAGCAACGAGTCGATCGATTGTCAGATGTGCTTTGTTTGACTCATTACGAATTCTTTTGCATCTATCGATGCAATGCATGAGCGCTTTATGTCTGTCGTCGTCAAGCAAGAATAAACTATCACTCTCTTCTATATATGGCTGTAGTAGATTTTCTTGAATCTCCTGCCAGAAAATCTCGTCACTCGATGAGGCCATGAATCCACTCCGCGCAAAGGACTCAATTACTGTAGTGATATCCTTCATACAATCATCCTGAAAATCCACTTGCTGCAGAGCACTTTTTTTGTCTGCATGGAAGTAAGCGTTTTCCAAATCAAATGTAACAAACTCACCAGAAGGTATAGTTGCGATATTCTTCAATTGCATATCACCATGATGCATCCCATTTGCATGCAGATTCCCGATATATTGGCCAATTGACTCCATAACAGGAACAATCTCTGACTCATATGAGGGCTGCCCTGCATAGTACTCAGACCACGCTATGGAATTCATCGTACCAAGCGATGGGATCCGCTGAGTTACAACATCTACACCCCTCACATTAGAAACCGCTAGTGGCTTATCAAGCACCGTCTGGAGAGTCTTTAAGCCGCGGTTAGCAGCTTCATGTAATAGGTCAATCTCTCTCTGCGCTTTTTGACTATTACCAAACCGTTTAATTGCATATGACTGGGTATTATCTTGCGTATCCAATGCAAAAAATACACCATGCCCACTATCAGATGCACCTATCTCCCCAGTGTGACTTAGTTCGAGCGGTCGACCGATCGCTTTAGCGAGAGCATCAACAGTAAGTACTTTTTCTACCTCTGTAGGTTTGTCAAGCTCAGAGTGTACTATCTGTTCTTCATATTTGTGCATACAGCTCTATCTCTTTTCTATACTTTCAATTATTTGTTTAATCACAGAGGCACTGTCGGCATCCATATCTCTTCGAGACAGAGTCGACTCTAGCATCTGGACAACAACTCGACTTGTTGTGTCGCTAATAGCGATATCGCGCTGGAGATCTAATTCTTCAGCCGTTAATTCCCTTTCGTCTTCTTGCTGTATTTGTACAGTATCAGTATCGACTACAAACTCCTCTGCATAAAAGGGTGGGGTAAACTCTGCACTACCCAATTGCTGACTATTGCGCTTAATCAGGATATTTTCTATGGAGTTCAATTGAGGGATCTTGCCAGTCACTGATATCGTATCAGCAACTTGATGGGCAGCAATGACAACCGAACGTGCGAAATCAGTATAATCACCCTGTGCTCGACACGTTGCCAACACTCCATCCATCCGCACAGCGTCAAGACTTGATGGATATGAAAGCTCTACCTCATCACCATGTTTCTTTATTGATGCACTGCTCAAGTTGTTTTCTATCATTAGGCTGTGGAAATCGGGATCATATACACCAGACTGGATATCACTCCGTGGAACATATACTTTTCGTACACCATCTTCTCCAACAATCTCTTTATACTCCTTAGTGATACGATTCTGGATACTAGGTTCACGTATAGCAGAAGGTTTATTATGGCCTGTTAGATCTTCGTAACTACGCATATGACATATAATAGCAAACTAGGTACAGTTTTGGAATCCACCTCAATCTCATCGCGTCAGGTATGTATGCTCATGCTATAATAAACACCATGATTCATATTACAACTCTTGTGGGCAAAGGGGTGCAGCGCGCAGCTCGGTTGCGCGGTGGTGGTTCGGCATTGCCAGGCCTCGTCGTCGAGAAGCTCGATCGGCACTTTCTTGCCCGTACGCTTGATGCTCTACCGCATGGTGTGGTGGTAATAAGTGGCACTAACGGCAAGACAACCACTACCAAGATGGTTGTAGCCCTACTGGAAAGCCAAGGCCTCCGCGTCTTTACTAATCGCACGGGGAGCAACTTTACCCGCGGCGTGGCAGCAGCACTGCTTGAGGCGGTCGATACCCATGGTGTTTTGCCAGCGGATATTGCCGTGCTCGAGCTTGACGAAGCGCATGCGGTGCACTTCGTCAAGCAAGTTGCCCCACGCTATTGTTTACTACTCAACGTCCTGCGCGACCAACTCGATCGCTTTGGCGAGATTGACTACACGGCGCAGCTGCTTCACACCATCGCCATACGCACCACAAATGGCATTGTTCTCAATGGCAACGACCCACGGCTGACGCGGCAAGAATTTATCGCTGATCTTACAGCACCAATAAGCCGCTATGGCGTTGATCCATCACTCGCTCACCTCTTCCCGA